>NZ_JBGCCF010000034.1:0-54392 GCF_041262385.1 Lysinibacillus sp. RC46
CAGGATCAAACTCTCCATAAAAAGAAATTTGATTAGCTCAAATTGTTTTGCTGGCATCATGTTTGATGTCCAAAATTTTGTTTCGTTCACTAACTTGAGGTTAGCTACTAAAAACTTTATTGATTACGTTTTGCTTGTTCAGTTTTCAAGGTTCATTTCGTTACTGTTTTTCTAACAGCAACTCTTATATAATATCATGTCACGAACTCAATGTCAACAACTAATTTATTTAACTTAATTGTTTTTCAGTAGATGTCTTAGCGACTTTTATAATATTACACTCTTAATCTAAGATGGTCAATACTTTTTCTAAAAAAAATTGATAGTTTCTTATTTCACCGAGAAACTTCCTATTATAGTGTTTAAGAAATAAATTAATATTAGACTCATTAATTTAATGTTATATTGTTATCTAACATATCATTTCTTCATAAAAAATTAAACAAAAAGAGCCTGAGACAAAAAAAGATGACTCCAAGCATCGAAGTCATCTAAATGCCACATAGTACGGCAATCCCTTTTTATTAAACTATCTACTTTATAAGGTTCACTCATGTTTGATACACACTTTAGTAGCTTTCAAAACTTCACTAGATTTATTCGTTGGTCGGTACATCCTGAAGCATCCACGTGATCGTTCCTTCAAAAGCATCAGCTCTTGCCTTTCCAGCTGGCACTTCTAGATAAAGTCCGTCTCCATCTTCACTCCATGTATTAGAAATATCGACTGTTCGGCGCCCGTCTGTTGTTTCCTTTGTATAGATTTCCGCTGAGATATCTTCAGTAAGGTATGAATCTTTCTTACCATAACGGTAACGTAAACCATCTAATCTAGCACCACCTGGCTTCGTCCCTATTAACGGCTTAGCAAGTTTAGCCATCACCGTCCATTTCGAAGATAGCGTACGAGTATCTTTTACAGCTAAAGGCATATCGAGCTTAATTGGATAATACTTTTTAGTTCGTGGTGAAATCACTAGCTTTTCTCCAAAGTCGATAACTTTAGGTGCAGAATCGAACTTCAACACGGCAGCAATTTCAGTTCTCACTTCATTTGATGTCCCTTTGAATTCTTCTTTAGTACTATATTTTCCAGATACTGTCGCCTGACCTGTAATCGTTCCCGTTATAGCATCTTCTTTCACTGTAGCATTATACGTAACATATATTTTCTTAGAACGAACCAAGTCAGCATCAGCATTCAGACTTGCTTCAATTATTTTTTTAGATTCATTGAATGTGGCTGTACCAACTTTGTTTCCGTCCTCATCAATTACTTTTATGTCTTTGTCTGCTAGTGGTTCTAAATTCGTATTATATGTTTGGGTAATTTTAACTTGATCATATTTACCTTTATCATCCGAAATATACCTGGGATTTACTGAAATACTATAGCTTAACGTTTCTCCTGGTGCGACTACCTCTGCCTCTTTACCCCCTTCATCAAATACTTGTTCTGTAACTGTTAACGTTGGGCGAAGTTTTATCATTTCGATATTTGATTGCTTTTTATCTTCGTCCAGTACATAGACACTAATATTGTGATCTACTCCTTTTTTTACTTGATCCCTTGGAATCGTATACGCCCAGTTAGTGACACTGCCTGGATTCGTATTTTTATACTCTCTTATTAGCTTAGCATCGCTACCATTTATCTTGTCGCTACTATCTATCTTATAGTAAAGATCAATTTTTTCGCTATCTGTAGCCGACCATGTTCCTGAAATATGATAATCACCATCATCTGTATATTTACCATCGTTATCTAATTCAATTATAGGCATAACATCTAATTTACTGGTTATTCCTATCTCAACATTCGCTTCTTTAATACGGTAAGGGTCTAGTCTTTCCGGCTCCCATCTCATAGCCCAACCCGGATGCTCTTGGTAAGCTCCCATTAAACCGCCAAACGAAGAATCAGGTGTACCCGGTGAATCCAATGTGGCATAATAAGAACCATCTTGATCGAATGGTCTTTCGGTTGGGAAATTACTTGCTTTTAATGCAACTGGATTATTTGCATAGCCACTACGGTAGAAATAAAGATAAAAAGGTTTTTTGTCAGCCATAGTTGTTCCACTTTCTTGGAAAAAAACACCTTTATAATTTCCTAACGAGTACATTTTACTTTGCTTGTGTTGTCCAACAATATCCATGTGGACAGAATAAGCAATATTTGTAAAGGCATGTTGATCGCTTAGTTTTAAATATTTCATACTTACATTTACACGACCTTTAGCACTTACCGAACTCATTTTAATTTTTATAAAGCCATCTACGTATTCACCATTAAGAACAGCCCCATAACCAATCAATTCTTGTGTCGTTTCATTTTTAAAAAGTTTTAACAGAGGCATAACCGTAGATTGATATTTTGCTGTATCATCTGCACTATCCCCATGAGCAATCGTGACTCCAGTCCCAGAGAGTATATTCGAAGCTCTCCCCTTTTCATAATTGTACGATACGATACTATAAGCACAGTAAGCGCAGGAGTTTTCTAAAGCTGTAATCATTTGGAAATTTTGCGCCATTATAAACATACGCTCACTAGCCAAAAATCGACTGTCCACTACTTGTTGAAGTGTGTTATCCATAGTAGGTAGTGGGCGGTTCCAGTCATCATTGTGTTTGTAATAAGAGGACAGATCCCATAACGAACTTACATACCGTTTTTCAGAGTCAATATCTCCGAAATACATGTAATAATCTCTGTAATTCGGGTCTTTTGTTTTGTATTTAAGCCCCTGGTTTATTTTCATTTGTGTAAATCCATCTAATTCATTCGGAGAATCTAACATCGAAAAATCAATCTCGCCAATCTTACCAACTTCACTTATTTTCATTCGCGTATGCAGATTAGTAGAATTAATTAAAATTTTCGTTTCAACTGATGTCTTATTGATTTCATCACCCGTACTATATTTTCCGGATGCTGTCGTCTGACTTATAATATATTCATTTTCCATATCTTTTTTCACTTTAGCGTTATACGTAATGTTTATCTTCGTAGAACGTGGCAAGTTTTCATCAAGCGTTATTTCAATTTCATTAGCGGAGTCTTTGTATGTGGCTGTACCAACTTTTTTCCCCCCTGCATCTATTACTTTAAGATTTTCTGGCCGTTCTAAACTCGTTGCATATTTTTGAGTAATGCTGACTTGGCCATATGTGCCTCCAGCTTCTTCACTATAATTTGTTTCTACTGCAATTTTATAGTTTACAGTTCCTTCTGGTGCAACTCTCTCTGCCACTTCGCCATCTTTATCAAAAACTTGTTCTGTAATAGTAAATTGCGGGCTGATTTTTGTTGTTTTTTCGTCTGATACAAAACCAGACTCATTTTTTATATATACAGTAATCGTGTGATCTAAACCTTTTTTCATTTCATCTTTTAGAATCGTGTGCTCCCACTGAACATCAGTACCAGGATTTTTATTTTCATATTCTTCGATTTTCTTAGGTTCACCGCCATCAATCGTATAATAAAGAGTGACATGTTGACCTCTATCATCATTCCAAGTCCCTTTTATACGGTAACCAGCATCTGTATATTCTATATCATTATCTAATTTAACTTCTTGCTCAATAGTATGCTGATTACTGTCAGTTACCATAAGCTCGAGATTCACTTCTCTAACCTCGCCATATTTTTGTTCGTCAGTTGCCCATCTTAATGACCAGCCCGGATCCTGCGTAGAAGGATATTTTGCATTCTCACCAGGATCTTCACTACCAAGTGAACTCATTGTAGGGTAAAAGGCATCGCTGAACGGTTGGTGTGCCGGGTCATCATTTACTTTCAACTCAGCTGGATGATTCGCATAGCCATCACGGAAGAAATAAAGATAATATGGATGTTTGTCTTTACGATGTGCCCAATTAACATTCTCATCAACAACAAAATAAAACCCTTTATTATTTCCTAACGAATTTATAGGCGCCTTATAATTAGAGACGCTATAGAGGTTACCAATATCTGTACGAACATTATAAGCAAAATTAGTATATTTATATTTGTCGTTTAATTTTAAAAACTTCATGCTTATATTAACAAGCCCTTTGGATTCACTTACTGAACTCATTTTAATCTTTACATAGCCATCTAAAAAGTCTCCATTAATAACAGCTGCATAAGCTACCAATTCATGTGTAACTTCATTTTTATATAGTTTTAAAATTGGCATTTCTGTTGATTGGAACTCTGCCTTACCATTTTCATCATTTCCTTGGGCAATCACTAATCCATTACCTACCTGATTTTTCGAAGGTTTTCCGTTTTCATAATAATATGTTGCGGTACCATAATACTCAGAGTGAGGGAACAATGTCATAACTGCAAAATTTTGTGCATGAATATAGTTCTTACTTTGCATTAAAGCTTCAAGTGTTGTGTCCCTGCTAGGTAGCGGTCGCATCGCGTCATCACCAAAGGCAACATTGCCGTGTTCTAATGCATTACTAAACCGATCATTATTGTAATCTCCGAAAAGCATAAAATATTTTCTTCCACTGGACTTTTCTTTCGAGAACTCAAGCAAGCTATTTTTGTCCATTTCTTTAAATCCAACTACAGGATCATTTTTATCCAATGGTGAAAAATCAATATTGCCGATTTTACCAACGTCACTTATTTTAATTCGTGCATTAGTAATTAAAATTTTCGTTTTATCGGATGTCTCATTGGCTTCATCACCTGTACTATATTCCCCGGATGCTGTCGCCTGACTGATGATATATTCTTCCTCTTCCATATCTGTTTTCACTTTAGCGTTATACGTAATGTTTACCTTCGTAGAACGTGGCAGGTTAGCATCAAGAGTTGCTTTAATTACATTGGCAGATTCATTATATGAGGCTGTACCAACCTCTGTTCCTTCTTCATCTATTACTTTAAGGTCTGCTGGTTGTTCTAAACGTGTAGCATATTGTTGAGTAATGTTGACTTCACCATATGTGCCGGTATCTTCGTCGATATAATCGGTTTCTACTATAATTTTATAGCTGACTGTTTTTTCTGGTGCAACTTCCTCCACCTCATGGTCATCTTCATCAAATACTTGTTCTGTAATCGTTAATGCTGGGCGTATTTTTATTGTTTCTTCGTTTGATTTCGTACCAGACTCGTTTTCTGCATATATCGTAATGTCGTGATCTAAACCCTTTTTCACTTCATCATCTGGAATCGTGTACTCCCACGGAATAGTTGGATCAGTGTCTGTGTTTTCAAATTCCGCGATTTTCTTCTCATCATTATCATCAATCTTATAGTAAAGAATGGTAGGTTGACTGACTTTACTCAGTGTCCCCGTTATTCGGTAACCACCATCTGTATATTCTCCGCCATTGTCTAATGTAACTGTAAGGTTTTCTTCACTGGCTGATTCTTCTGGTTTCTCACAGTCCATTGCTAGTTCTTCTTCACACTCCACTGCTGGGTTTTCTTCATTGTTCGACTCAGTCTGTTCCTCACCTGTAGCTGGTGGCTCTTTATCACCGTTCGACTCAGTGTCTGTTTCATTTTCAGGTGCTGACTCTTCTTTATTTTCTGACTCGGTCTGTTCCCCGCCTGTAGCTGGCGGCTCTTCATTACTTTCTGACTCACTCTGTTCCCCACCTGTAGTTGGTGGCTCTTCTTTGTTTTCTGACTCAGTTTGTGCATTATTTTCAGGTGCTGACTCTTCTTTACTTTCTAACTCGATCTGTCCATCATCTTCTGTTACTGCATTTTCGGGGTCAAAAGATGTCTCTGCTTCAGATATAGTCAGCGTTGAAAAGATTAAGATAAAGGTCAACATCCAGACTACTATTTTCTTCATTTTCACACCCTCCCTCTATTAGAATCCTATTCAATACTAAATAGATTACTAGAATTAATTGATAAAAAAACAATTGTCAATCCCAAGTTCAAACATACGTTTTTTTATCAATTAATCATTCATTCCTTGCTGCTTTCCCTGTTTCTTCTTGCTATAAAATATATACACTAGTAGCCCTATTACTAGCATAATTAGTAACCCTACCATATACGCTAAATAATTCGGACCTTCAATCGATACATCCATTGCATTGAATTGCTTCGCTTCTTCTCCTTTGATGGCAAAATCCTTTTTGAATTCCCATGATTCTTTGCTCGACTTAGCCTTTATATGTAACGTATATTCTCCAGTTTTGAACTTTTCACCATCTAACGGAATAGGGTAATCTAAACTTGAATTTGGCGCCATTTGCATGTCTTGTTTTTTAGCTTGATAGAGTACTTCTGTTTTTCCTTTTTTCGTCACTTCCGCATCCACTTCGAAACGATTTATATACGTAGCCGTAGGATTTTGAAGTGTAGCATTTATGACATTACGTGCATTCAATTGCCCAGCCTCAACTTCATGTAATTTCAAATCCTGCGCTACTACTTCATCTGTCTCTTGTAGCGTAATGCCTACTACATAAGCATATTTATTTTCAATACTTAAACCTTTATTGTTTTCTTCTTTTTTTGATGTTGTTTCCTTCTCTTCTAACGTAATACCGCCTGCTAAAATTCCATCAAATTCCTCTTCAGGCATCGTTACATTTAAGTGCAAATCTTTACTCCCATTAGCCGGAACTGTAATCTCCTTATCTGTTTTTATTAAATCTCCCATCTCATACAATAATGAAGAATCACGTTCAGTTTTTGTAGATCCATACTCTACAACACCATTGAGATTTGTTGTAGCTGTATTAATTTTAGGCTCAATCACGACATCCTCTGATGTATCGTTTCTTAAACGAATCGTTAATGTTTGCTTTTGATTAGGTTCCATTTTCAAATTAAAATACGTTTTTTCTTTATCAATTTGATTTTCCGGAATAACAGTATGTACACCAAAATTAAATTCAGATGCAGAAGCGAATGGTGCAAACCATACTAGGCCTACCATTACTATTCCAACTAAGGTCAACAACATATTTTTTCTCATAAATTCAACCTTCCTCATTACATAATTACTTAGGTGGGACACTGTAGAAAACTACAGTGTCTCATCCCTATTCTTTACTTATTCGTCGCCTTCGCCTTCATTACCAGTTGGTACGTTTTTTAATGTCCATATTAATTTTGTAGAATAGTTGTCAGCATATTTTGTTGTACTACCAGGCACCTCTAGCGTGATACTTTCTGCAGCTGTGTTGTTATCACCAAATACAAAAGCGAAAGTACCGGCACCTTCTTCATCACCAGCAACCATTATATTTTGAGCCACGCCTTTTCCATCTCCGTCAAATCCCAAAGTAAATTCTCCGTATGGAGTTGGTTCTCCAGATTCAGAAACCGTTACTACATGACCATTTTTAAAAGAAATTGCAGCTCCAGTTAACACTTTACCAGTTTCTTTGCCCTTAAATTGACCATCTTGCGTTAGCGTTAATATCCAACCTGTTCCTACTCCACGGTTATCTGTCACTTGAACATAGTTTGGACCCGGACCGCGATCGGTAAACTCTTGTGGTTTTACTTTATAAGTTTTAGTTGTAGATGTAATTTGTTGCTCACCAAAGCGCAAACTAGATGCAAAGTCAATACCTAATGGACCCTTCGTTCCTGGATCCGGCTTACCACCTGGATTTGTTGGATCTGTTGGATCAACTGGTGGATTTGTTGGATCTGTTGGATCAATTGGTTTTTCTGGGTCCGTTTCCCCGCCACCTTCACCAGTCGGTTGGAATTGAATAACTGCATTAGAGTTATAAGATTTTTCTTCTGCAAAGGCAGATGTGCTCCCTGCGAATACGCAGCCTGTTACCATAGCTGTAATACCTAACATTTTCAAATCGATTTTCTTCATCATTTTGACCACCTTTAATAGTTTAGTTACTCGGAATATCAGATAACTTCCAAGTTAATTTTGTACTGTATGTAACAGTATCCGTTGGCGTTTCTCCCGGAATAGTAAGGGAAATCGCTTTTGTTTTTTGAATTTTCTGACCAGAATCACCAGTCATCTCCTCAACTGTTCCCCAGCTCTTCACCCAAAGTCCAGCCCCCGCAAGCGGCTTCGCGGCCATTACAAGCGACTCTGCTCCATTCGGATCCAATGTAATTACTTCAGCATTTATTGGTGATGGCGCGTCTGATACACCTTCAACAGTTGGGTCAGCAAATTGGATTTGCGAACCCGTTAATTCCTTATGCTGTGCGCTAGCATTAGAAAATTGACCCTCTTGTTTAATCGTCAACGTCCACCCCGAATTTGTTCCACGATTATCTGAGATTTGAACATAGTTCGGTACATATTTACTTCCCTCACTAGTATGCAGTTCCTGTGCATTGGCATAGTACGTCACACCTTGCTCCGTATTAGCAATTTCACTAACACCAAAATCAAGGTTTGACACATGGTCCAAGCTTAAGGGACTGCCCGTCCCAAGGTTTGGATCTTGTGGATTTGTCGGATCTACTGAATCTACTGAATTTGCTAGATTCCCCGGGTCTTGATTAGTTGGTTTTACTGGCTTTACCGGTTTCCCTAGGTCTGAATCAGTTGGTTTTACTGGTTTTACTGGTTTTACTGGTTTTACCGGTTTTCCTGGGTCTGGATCAGTTGGATCTACCGGAACTTGCGGATCTGTAGCCGGAATAAATTTCACCACTGCCTTCGATTCAAAAACATCACCTTTGCCATCTGCTAAAGTAAATAGTGGCGAAATGGCCATCCCACTTAGTACCGCGGCAATTGCTGCAACTTGTATTGTTTTTTTCTTCGTAGGTGAATTCTCCTTTCATAATTATTTTTTATATTTACGTATCAACTAAAATGCTGACACGATAAATAACACTTCATGGATTACTTTTAAAAGTAGAATTAAATAAAACCATTTTTTAACCTATTTGTAATATTATTACATTTAATAGACAGAAAAGGACATACTTCCATAGGCCAAATCATCCTCTCATTTCATTGCTTTTTATTAATATTTACGTATCAGACAAAATGCTGCTACGGTAAATAACACTCTTTGAAATTACTATTCTTTAATAAGATGCGTCTCCCAATTGCGGATTTTTTCTAGGTCCCTAGACTTTTCCTAAAAACTATCTTCCTATTACTTTGATAATTTTACGATTCAGCATTAAATGAAAAGAGATACTTAGAAACATCATTACAATTACCGCAAATACAAGTTTATTTACTTTTTACACTTAACCTATACCTCTAACTGAACACCTTTAAACATATTTTTTCTCTTTTAAGTCTTTTTTAGCTTTTCATCACTTGCATTTTCAGATTGTATAGCATTTTACAAAAGAATAAAAATCAACTTTTGTTGCTTTTCTAACAAAATTTGATAATAGTGAATTTAAATTTACTATTCGGTATTAAATGAAAAGCATCTCTACTATAACTACAAATACAAGTTTATTTACTTTTTACACTTATCCTATACCTTTAACTGAACATCTATAAACATATTTTTCTTTTTTAAGTCTTTTTTTACTTTTCATCTCTTGCAGTTTCCGATTGTATAGCATTTTATAAAAGAATGAAAATCAACTTTTGTAGCTTTTCTAACAAAATCTGATAATAGTGAATTTGAAACTACTGATTTTTTAAAATTCGCACCCGATTTCCAAAGAGTATTGTTGAAAACTATTAGCGCTATTTGGATTTTGTGTCTGACAGGATCCTAGAGTTAGTGATGGTACCACTTCTGCCTAACTTGCAACAGTCGAATATCAAGGACCATTTTCCAACTTTTCGTGTGAAATTATTCCATTTCCAAAGGCAAAAAAAGAAAAAGGACATCCTTTTATCGGACATCCTTTTATCTTAAAGATTATGCTTATTAAGGGTAAAACCTTCTGGGGAAAGATGCAAATCAACTTTTGTTCACTTTTGAACAAACTTTGATAAACTTCTTATTTGAATCCGTTATAAATTTTTTTCAACCTTATATTATGGGGGCGAATGATGTTTTCTTGGAGTTTCCTTCGAAAGAAGACTTACCCACCCTTTTATGCTGTTCGTCTTCTCCATCTGAAAATTCTCCACATCCTTATCGCCGGTGTTTGGACTTCATTTCTAAACACAAAAAAATGAGGAGCGATGCTTCAAGCACACTCCTCACTCTTCACTTATTGTTTTACATAATAGTCTATTTGTTGAGCCTTCATAAAGCCGGCCTTCTCATAAACAGAAAGCGCCTTTCGATTGTCAATTTCTACATCGAGCATGACGAATTTGACTCCAATTTTGCTCGCATAATCTTTGGAAAATGACAGCATCGCAGTACCAATCCCTTGCCCCTCACAGTTTGGATGAACTGCCAATGCCGTTACCCATTGAATTTCATTTTCCTGGGCAGTCGTTACTGTTCCAACAATTTCGCCATCTTTACGCGCTACCCATAGCTTTCGTCCATTCGTTGAAGTATTAAAAGCGATTAGCTCCTCAGATTCTTCAGGTAGGTCTCCAAACGCTGCACTATAAATAGCAATCAGCTCTGCCTGTTCATCTGTATAAGGAATGATTTCGATATCATTCTTTAATTCTACTGACTCTGCTCTTGTTTCTAAAGTGGCCTCTGAAAAGCTATATGTAAAGCCTTTCTTTTCAATAAACTTGTGTCCACAAGGTGAGCCATCTATCACTACCGCCAATTGACCTTCTGCCCCACGATCTTCGAGGCCGGCCAGTAAAGCTTCTACTAAAGCAGTTCCAATTCCATTTTGACGGTACTTAGGTGTTACAACTAAAGACCATTCATATGTATGCAGCCCCATTAAATCTATTGCACTAGCTGCACCAACTAATACATCTTTGTCATCTTCATATGCAAGTACCATAAAGCCCTTCGATTCAAAGGAACTCGCCATAGGCAAACCCATAGCAGTCTCATATACACGATAATCATGTGTGGTCGCTTCTTCACACAATATTTTTAATTCATTTAATGTTTCCCCATCTAACGGAAAAGACACTGTCATCACTGAAATATTCATCATTTACTCCGTTCTTGTATAGACTATTGCCCTATTGTAGCAAGAAAGAAAATACGCTGGCAACAAATTATACTAACCACTGCTAATCACTTCTAATTATTAACAATTTTACTCCAAATATAGTGAAATTAAAAGGTTTTATATGATTTTTGACGGTTATAGACTGAAAATTACTAGAACAAGGTATGTATTTCTATACAACCACATTCATTTGTAAGCCCTATTTCCACTACGGATGAGCGTCGAGTTGCTCCCTTACCCAAAAGAATTATTTCCACTTAGCTGTTTGTACTCAATTATACCATTTATACTAATAAATTACATTTAAATTATAGGATAAAAGTCAATACTTCAACTAAAAAAGAGCAATTCCAAAATTTCAAAATCACTCTTTTTTATACTGGATGAATGAGATTTATACTTACATCGTTACTTTCACCCTACTCATCAAGATGATGAGATGAAGATTGTAACATCTGCGCATAGATGCCACCGGATTCCATTAATTTTTGTTGAGGACCTGCTTCAACTAACTCACCTTTGTGCATAACAAGCACAATATCGGCATTGTGCACTGTATTTAAACGGTGAGCAATAACAAAGCTAGTGCGTCCTTGCATTAACACATCTAGAGCCTCTTGAATCGCAAGCTCCGTAACAGTATCAATACTACTTGTCGCCTCATCCAACAACAATATTTTCGGATCAGCAATAAATGCTCTTGCTATTGACAATAACTGCTTTTGACCTTGCGAAATCCCACTGCCATCTGCGGCAAGTACAGTGTCATAGCCATCCTTTAGCGTCATAATAAAGTCATGTGCATTCGCACGCTTCGCCGCTTCCTCTATCTCTTCATCGCTAGCATCTAATCGACCATAACGGATATTTTCACGTACAGATGCTTCAAACAAAAACGGATCCTGTAATACAAAGGCCATTTGCGAGCGCAATGCTTGTCGTTCTATTTGCTGAACGTTTACACCATCAAATAAAACATCGCCCTTTGATACTTCATAAAATCTTGCAATAAGCTGCAAGATCGTTGTTTTTCCTGCTCCAGTAGCCCCAACAAGAGCTACCGTTTGTCCGGGCTCCACGTTAAAATTAATGTCCTTCAAAATGTAAGCTTCCTCTGCTTGCTCATATTTAAAGTACACATGTTGAAAGCTCACTTGCCCTAATAGCTTATGCTTTTGTGCGGAAGCAACTTCCTCCTCAGGCTGTTCATCCAGTAACGCAAATACACGCTCAGCACCAGCAATCGCAGACAGTACGGTATTAAATTGATTGGCCAAATCATTTAAAGGTCGTGTAAATTGCCTTGCGTATTCTGTAAAAATAACAATTACGCCAATTGATACATGCCCGTAAAAAGCAAGTACACCGCCAATACCAGCTACAATTGTAAAACTCATATTGTTTAAAAAGTTCATGACCTTTGGGATATACCCAGAGTATGTTTGTGCCCAAAAGCCAGTACTTTTTAAGCGTAAACTTTTTTCGCGGAATTCCGCTTTCATACGTTCTTCTTGTGAGAAAGCTTTGACAATTCTCTGACCCGAAATTGTTTCTTCAATCATGCCATTCAGAGCTCCTATGGCCGCTTGCTGTTCTTTAAACAAAGGTGCCGTTCTCCGTGTGATCCAACGCATTGCCCAAAACATAATCGGTATAATGGTCATCGTTAATACCGTTAGTAAAGGGCTTAAACTTAGCATGATAATCACCGTTCCCGTAAGCGTTATTACACTAGAAAACACTTGGATAAAGGAGCTATTTAATGTTGAGCTAACTGCTTCAATATCATTCGTCATCCGACTCATTAATTCTCCATGCTGACGACGATCAAAAAAAGCAATCGGCAGCCTTTGGAAATGAGCAAATACACTCGTTCGTAATCTATAAATGGTTTGTTGGGCAACACCAATCATCCAATAGTTTTGCAAAAATAATGATACTGCTAAAAGAGCATAAATGCCGATTAACAGCATAATCCCCTTCTCAAGTCCTGCAAGTTCTCCATGCGTTACGTACATGTCAATCATTTTACCGATTAAATACGGCCCAAGAAGAGAGAAAATGGAACTCGCCAAGACAAGTAACAGCACAATAATTAGTAGTACACGTTGTTCATCGACTATTTTCCATAAACGTAGTAGTGTGCTTTTCCAATCTGTCGCGCGAGGTCCCTTCTTTTTCTTAACAACTTGCTTCACATCATCTTTCGTCAAAATCGGCTCATAGCCAAAAGGCTTTTGGAAAAATCCCATTATTCCTCCACCTCCTGTTGAGAGATTGCGATTTTTTTATAAAGCACTGACGTTTGTAAAAGCTCTTCATGCGTCCCGTATGCGACCACTTTCCCTGCATCAATGAGTAATATGCGATCTGCACCTTTAGCTGTCCGAATTTTTTGAGTGACTACTAGCATCGTTGCTTGTTCCTCACTCAAAGCTTCCCATAATGCCTGCTCCGTTTTAACATCAAGTGCACTTGTACTATCATCAAGCATTAATATATGCCCTTTTCTTAATAACGCTCTTGCAATCGATAATCTTTGTTTTTGACCGCCTGAAAGATTGACACCCTTCTGACCGACTTTTGTTTCGTAGCCACTCGGGAAATCCTCCACAGAAGCATGGATTTGCGCTTGCATTGTAGCCTGTAGCACTGCATCCATTTCAGCCTCCGCATCACCCCAACGAATATTATCAGCAATGCTTCCTGTAAATAATAACGATTGTTGTGGAACATAGCCGATGATTTCACGCAGTTCTTGTAAATCCCATTGCTGTACATCTTTCCCCTCTACTACTATTGTGCCTTCTGTGACATCATAGAAACGTGGAATAAGCTGTAACAGCGTTGATTTCCCTGCACCTGTTGCCCCCATAATGGCAAGCTTTTCACCAGATGTCACTCGGAAGCTTACATCGGATAGTACAGGCGAGTCTTCCCCAGGATAAGTAAAGCTAACATGCTCAAAAGCTAATTCTCCAAAACTCAAATCTTTAGACGTTTTCTGTGAAGATGATGGTAGCTCAATCTCATTTTCAGTTGAAAGAACTTCTGCCATACGCTCAGCAGAGGCTTTGGCACGCGCGTAAAAAATAATAATAAAAGCAAACATCGAAAACGAGCCTGTCATACGCATTGCATAATTGACAATGGCAACTACATCTCCAAGAGGTGTTGTACCTGAAGCTATTTGTTTTGTCCCAAACCACAATACTGCAAGTAGACTCATATTCATAATGAATAACAGCACAGGCATAATATACTCCATTGTGCGTAGAGCCTTTACAGTATCTATTTTTAAGCGTGAGGCAACTTCATCAAACCGAGAAGCTTCATATGCACCGCGTAAGTATGCTTTCACCAATCGAATAGCCTGTAAATTTTCCTGTAGTACACGATTCAAACGATCCATTCTTTTTTGCACAAGTCCAAAATAAGACACGCCTTTTGTCACCATAAATATAAGAAAAATCAAAATAATCGGTGCGCCAATCACTAAAAACAACGCTAATTTTGCATTGACAACAAAGGCCATAACGATGCTACCGACAACGGCAAGTGGTGCACGAAGCATAATACGCAAACTCATAAACAACACCGTCTGAACTTGTGTCACATCATTCGTTAACCTTGTAATAAGAGAAGCTGTTGAGAATTTTTGATAAGTGGTTAATGTAAAGGATTGTATTTTTTCAAACAATGCATTTCGTAAATCATAGGAGAAACTCTGTGCAGTATGCGATGAAAAATACGAATTAACGACACCGGCTATAAAGGCTACGAAAGATAAGCCAAGTAAAACAATACCCCATTGCCAAATCATCCCTTGGTTTTGAGCTCGTACTCCATCATCTATGATTTTAGCCATGATCAGTGGCTGAGCGAGCTCCACAAACAATTCCAACAGCATTAAACAAAACGCGATAAATGCGGTCCATTTATATGGCTTTACATAGGAAAAAATTTCTTTCACATTCTTCCCCCTTGCTCTTCGCAAAGAAGTTCCATAAATTTCAAACATAGTAAAGAACTCCTGTGCAGATAGTATTTTTATGCTTTTCCTCTACCTACAGAAAGCCATGTTACACAAACAAGCATAACTAATTGCCAAAAATCTAACGATGTACCAAACACGATAACTGAAATAACCATCGCTGTTAGCAATACTTGTCTCAACTTAAAAATAGCACAAAAACCACTGATTTGACTCCAATTGCAACAATTAGTCTCTAATGTAAATCCCCTATCAGCATTCCCCATCCGACAACAAGTAGTACGCTCCATTCTTTCACCATACGTGCAGGGTACAATGTGAGAAGGCAAAAGTAAAACCAACCGCTACTCCCGCAATAGGGCTTTACTACTGACTAACAAAAAATCAAATGAAGCGTTCGTTAGTAGGAGTCAAAGACCCATAAGTGTACCAATAATCCCTATCACTTGATATTTCGATGGCCATTTCTTTAAACTAAGAGAGACATAGGCAACTACAAATAACTGCAATAAGGTAAACCCACTGAAGATCAATATGTAAGTACTACTGCGAGCGATCAACGAATTGTTAACATAAAGGAGACTGTCAATAGCTTACGGTTAAGCAACTACTCCACAAAAGTCAGTTGCTCCCCATAAAATCGCAACCAAGACAATAATTACTATTTTTTATCCATTTCATACACTTCTAGCTTCCTATATATATACTAAAAAATGTTATTTTTCTTCAAATCTTTCCATGTTTTTCGTTAAAAAAGTCCCTATTTTTTTTATTATCAAATATTTACAATCATATTCATAATGACTAATTCCCGATAATTAACTATAATAATAGTATATATAGATTACTCAAGGAGATCGAATAATCATGAGTCATATGCATAAATCATTTACGATCGATGAACATTATTTAAATTCACTTCCTTTTCCTGCTATTGTCATGAATCAAGATGGACAAGTTATAAATTTGGGAGAGCTTGCTGAACAGCTATTTGATTTTTCAGTTACTACTATTAAAGAACATACTACTTCATTCATTCATGAAAATTTACTACGTCAGCTTTCATTAGAAACCTTTCAAGCCATTTTGCAGAATAATGACAGCACGTATATTAATCAAATTCAATTAAAAACGTATACAAATGAAGAAATTACAACAGCGCTACTAGCTAAACCATTTACTGAACAAGGAGAGCATTTCGTTCTTATGATGTTCATGCTACCAGAGTTAATGATTAATTCTGTCTCAAGTAGCAGCACTCTCGTAGACTTAAAACAAGGATTAGACTCGACATTTATGACAGTAACACTTGATCATGATGGGTTCATTTTAGAATGTAATAATGAATTTCTAAAAACGAGTCAATGGACACCAAAACGCGTGATTGGCAAAACACTTTGGCAGCTATTCCCTGAAAATAAAGAAAGTGAAAAGATCACAAATACCATCTGGCGGAATTTAAACAATGGCCAAACGTGGCAAGGTGAAGTCGAAAAAGTTACAAAAGCAGGTCAATCTTACTGGGTGCTACTAACGGCTATCCCAACATTTAATATTGAAACGAATGAGCAACAATTTTTTTTAATTGAAAAAGATATCACGAAGTCCAAGACAATACAACATCAGCTTGAAAAAATCGCTTATATCGATACAGAAACAGGTCTGATGAATGCGCATCGACTCGAAAAAGTGATTTCTAATATGATTGAGGATGAAAGAAACTTTTCTTTTGTCTATTTAAGTATTGATAAATTTTATACATTAAAAGAGTTACATGATCAGCAAATCGGTCAAAGTCTTATTGTAGAGTTTACAAATCGTATAAAAATGTACTTCCAAGATAGCACAATGGCACGTATTAACGAAAATGATTTTGTCGTTATTACACCATTAAGTGAATGGTTTATTCAAGGCTTCCTGTCTTACTTACAACAACATCCAATTTATAACAGTAATGTTGCTGTCCCTATTTCTATTAGTGGCGGAATTACACGTTATCCAGAGGATCAAACTACATTCTCCCAACTAATGAAGGCATCCATTGCTACTATTACAACTGTACGTGATGCAGGTGGCGATAAAGTCGTCTCACTATCCAAAGCAACACATAAAGCATTAAATCGTAAAGCTCTAATTGAAAAACGTTTACTTCAAGCTCTTGACCAAAAAAACCTAAAAGTTCTCTATCAGCCGCAAATTGATGTTAATACAGGTAAAATCACAGCTGTAGAAGCACTAGTTCGTTGGGAAGATGAAGTAATAGGCGTTGTCTCACCAGATGAGCTAATCCCAATTGCTGAGGAAACTGGTCTTATTAATAATATCGGTTCCTTTATGCTAGAAAAAGCTTGTGAACAGGCACTAATCTGGAAAAAAGCTGGTCTTGATTTAAAAGTATCCATTAACTCTTCTGTACGCGAATTCCGTGATAAAAACATGGCAAAGTCAATCCTTGGAACTTTGGCAAAAACCGGCTGTCCTGCAAGCCTTATTCAAATCGAAATTACTGAGAAATTTGCGTTAGAAGCAGAAGCTGCTACCTTTATCACACAGCAAATGCGTAAGCTTGAAAATGAAGGTATTGCCTTTATACTAGATGATTTCGGTACCGGATATGGTTCATTTAGATATATGCAAATTCTTCCAATAGATACATTGAAAATCGATAAAACATTTACAAGTTCTTTATTAAAATCTGAGAAAACCCAAAAGCTCATGAACGGTATGGTGCAACTCGGAAAATCTATGGAACTTAAAGTTGTCGCAGAAGGTGTCGAAACGGCTGAACAAGCGGATCTTTTAACTACTTATGGCTGTGATGCTATTCAAGGATACTATATTAGCAAACCGGTTCATGCAGAGGAAATTGAAGCATTACTAGTTAAATAGTTTATTTGAAAAAGGAGGTTACGTTTTAAACGTAACCTCCTTTTTTATATTTGTTCTATCCGCCGTGCTCATTCCTACATTTGATGTAGAACCTTATTTCTTATAGACCTTTTTGAATGTCGCTTTACTAGTACGTACAGAACGGAAAATAAGCTGTATTAGTACCTCTGCAAATACAAGTCCTATAACGATGGCACCTGTAATTAAAAATGCCTTTAATCCATACTGTAGCCCTTGTATATAATCATCCTCTACAATATTTCTCATTGCATTATAAGCCATACCTCCCGGAACTAACGGGATAATACCACCGACAATAAAAATAATCATTGGCATTTTGAAGCGCCGAGCATATAAATGAGAAACGATAGCAATTATGAAAGAACTAAAGAATGAGGCATATACTATATCCATGCCATGTTCTGTTAGGATGAAGTAAATCATCCAGCCTACTACCCCAACAAAACCACAATAAACTAGGTTTCTTCTAGGTACATTAAAAATAATTGCGATCCCTGCAGTCGCAAAAAAGCTAAGTATCAACTGTATGATATAGTCCATGTCATCTGCCTCCTAAAACGATAGAGTGACGGCAATAGCTGCACCGATTGCAAAAGCTGTTAAAAAGGCCTCTACGCCCTTTGCCATCCCTGACATAAAATGACCTGCTATTAAATCCCGAACTGCATTCGTAATCAAAATACCGGGTACTAGTGGCATAACGGAGCTAATAACAATTTTATCTATTTCCGTACCATGGCCATATTTCACTGAAAAGACAGCAATAGACCCTACTACTAATGAAGCTGTAAATTCTGCGAAAAATTTTACTTTTGTTAAATCATTTATCAATAAAAGCACTAGGAAGCCTAACCCCCCTGCTAAACAGGCAAAAAGGAAATCAGACCATCCTCCCTTAAACATTATAAGGAAACAACCACTCGCAAGAGCCGCTGATATGACTTGAATATATGTTGGTAAAAAATAATTTGTTTTTTGTATCGACTTTAGCTCGTCATAAGCTTCTTCTAATGTTATCATGTGAGATGTGAGTCTCCGAGATACTGAATTTACCAAGGCTATTTTTTGCAAATCTGTTAACCTGTTGGAAATTGATGTAATTCTCGTCGGCTGTGTCTTGCCTAACGAAAAGATGATCCCTGTAGGTGTAGCATAACATTGTGCATCTAGCATATTTTGAGAATGTGCCATGCGTAGCATTGTATCCTCCACACGGTATGTTTCTGCACCACTTTCAATCATAATTCGACCTGCAAGCAATAAGCAGTCAATCGTAAATTCATTATCCACTTCATGTAAAACCATTACAGTTATCTGCCTCCTTTAAAAGGTTCCTTGCCAATAGTATCGAACTGCAAATAAAAACTCAACTAAAAAATTTTTTAACTTTTAACCAAAGTACTTTGGCTTTCATATGCTGAAAATGGTAAGCTATTGAGTAATTTATTTATGAAGATGGGTTTCCCATAAATTGATAGCAAAACTTTATAGATTCGTATAACTTTTTCAAAGACTAACACGTCTGATTTTATAAGCAGTATAGAAAATTAAATAAGGAAAGGAGCGTATCCACCAAAATGCCGGAACGCAGAAAAAAACGCGGCCCAATGATTGATTTCCTATTAATTGGCCTCATCATTACATTAACAACTATTATTTTAGTCATTATCCTATCAAAGGATGACTTTAAGTTTCAAAAAATTAGTGCCTCTAAAGAGGAGAAAACTTCAGATTCAATAAAGAGTAACCTATCCACAGATAGCTCTGCGTTTCCAGGCATACGTATTGTAACAGATGTCTCTAATGATAAGCGAACTCCTTTTGCTATTCACTATCCAGAAACAGATAATAAAGCTTTTAATGATGCTGTATTACAGTACATAACGGATTCAAAGGAAAACTATCTGTCATCTATGAAAGAAAATAAAGATAAAGAGGTAATGGGTGAGCTTAATATTAGTTTTGAGACTTTCCCATATCAAAAGCATTACTATTCCTTTGTGCTAACAAAAATGTTGTATACAGGCGGTGCCAACCCAGAGGTTTCAACAAAAACATTCTTCATCAATCATGAAACTGGTGAACTAATTTCCATTAAAACATTGTTGAACAACGATAAAAACAACTTATCAGCCTTAGCTACTCATGTACGTAACGACTTACAACAAAATCTCAAGTTAAAGGATGAGCTTTTCAAGGATGATTTAGTAAAGTCAACTGAACCAAAGTGGTCTAACTTTAATCGCTTTGCTATAGTTGATGATTCGGTACAATTCTATTTTGATGAGTATGAGATTGCTAGCGGGGCAGCTGGTTCACCAATTGTGAAGCTCCCTTTATCACTTATCAATCCGTTGTTAGCTTCTGATTTCCAGATTGCTATGGAAAAGCCGGTAAAGCCAACTAATACAGGAGATCCAAACAAAAAGCGTATTGCCTTAACTTTTGATGATGGCCCACATCCAAAGGTAACAGAACAGATTTTAGATACGCTCGATAAATATCATGCCAAAGCTACCTTCTTTATGCTTGGTAGCCGTGTACAATATTATCCTGATATCGCTAGAGACGTTCTTGCAAGAGGACATGAAATAGGTAATCATTCATGGAACCATCCTGTATTAACAAAACTGTCACTAGAGTCGGCAGTAAATCAATACACATCTACAGTTGCGGAAATTGAAAAGGCTATTAATCAAAAGCCAACTGTATTTAGACCACCGTATGGAGCAACAAACGATACAATTAACGCTCAAATTCCAATTCCTGTTGTTTTATGGTCGATCGATACATTAGATTGGAAGTATCGCAATGCGCAACAGTTACTACCTAATGTCAAAAATAATTTACACAATAACGCCATTGTCTTAATGCATGATATTCATCAATCGACTGCCGATGGTCTTGATTCCGTGCTTGCTTATTTGCAAGGGCAAGGCTATGAATTCGTGACAGTATCAGAAATTCTTCCATATCGTCAAAAATAACCACAGAAAAAGTCCAATAAACCTTGAGTTTATTGGACTTTCTTTTGTTGAAAAACTTATTACATCAATGAACTTCGGCATAATGAGAGGTTGGCTACTCGACTTTATGCGAGACGAGCGCGAGCCGCTTCCTCCGCCATTGTTGCTGTCGCTTCGCTTTCGCACAGATATTAAACATTGTTGCTGCCGCTTCGCTTTCGCACAGATATTAAACATTGTTGCTGTCGCTTCTTCAGGCGGTGGATGTCGATAAAAAGTGAAAGTTAGTAGATAAAATGCGAAAGTTAGTAGATAAAACTCAAAAGTTAGTAGATAAAACGCGAAAGTTAGTAGATAAAACTCAAAAGTTGGGTGATAAACTAAAAAGTTGGATGTCATTTTGTTAAAACGTATGTCATGCGGATAAGAATCGGAGTGGAAGCTAGGCGATATAATAAAGTAAAAGGATTCACACACAGTTTTGTCCTTTTTGCTCTTCGGAAGGTAGATGTCGATAAAACTCATAAGTTGGGTGATATTTTATTAAAAACGTTTGTCATGTGAGTAAGCGACCATACGTTATTGTGATGAATTCATTTTTATATGAATACTTTGAAGATTTATCGGAACAAAACCTCATTTTATCGGAATATTTTCTCGTTTTATCGGAACAATTCCAGTTTCTCTTCAGCGCCACAGACGAGACCCTGCAGTAAAGTGAAGCGGCTCACCTAGCAGGAACGAAATTAGCCCCTCGCTGTGCAGATGAGCCTTGTTTTATAAGACACCTGAATTTCATTAACATAATAGTTTTTCAACAACGCGAAAAGTCCAATAAACTCCACCTTGAGTTTATTGGACTTTCTTTTTATTTTATCGTTAATGTATCAAGTGGTTTGAAGTCTGTTAGCTGATAGCTCTTCACTTCATTGTTCGCTACTGTATAAAGAGCGTCGTCTATATAGACTACTCTTTGTACACGCTGTTCCCAATTTTCGTACTGATCGCCAGTGCTTTTATTAACAATATTTCCTTTTAGGACGATTCCTTTATCTGAAGTGATTTCATAGATTTGTGCACCTTGACCTTTGTAGACGATTTCATCGCCCTTCCCTGCATCGTACAGGACAACTGGGAAACCGAAGTAATTGTATTCTTTATTGCGGAATAGCGCTTTAGGATTGTATTGGACTTCGGAGTACGAGCCTTCTCCACCGATTTTTACTGTTGATTGTTCCTTTGGATTTTTGAAATCTGAAACATCAAACAATGACATTTTCATATTAGTTGTGACCGTAAAATTACGCTTCGAATATGCATCATAGCGTTGCTCGGTGTCATAGCCGATGCCGATTAAATGTGTATCGTCTAGTGGATGCAAATAGTTACTAAAGCCTGGAATCTTTAGCTCACCTAGCACAGTTGGCTTTTTTGGATTTGCGACATCAATAACAAACAGCGGATCCACTTGCTTAAATGTTACTACATATGCTTTTTCGCCCATAAAGCGTGCAGAATACACTTTTTCACCAGGAGCTAAATCTTTTACTGCACCGAGCTCTTGTAAATTTTTATCGAAAATAAATAGGTGGTTTCGTGATATTTTTTGTTCATCCCACGCATTTCCTTCAGTTGTAACGATACGAAAATTGCCTTCATACTCATCCATTGAGTATTGATTTAACACTGAGCCTTTTACTTCTGTTGTACCCACAAAATTCATGGCAGTTCCATCAACATTCCATTTAAAAACTTGTGTATTAGTTGTTCTTGGCATCCAGATCATATCCATCATGCGACCAGTAGCAGGTACTGGATTTCCATCATAAATTGGTGTTGTTAAATAAAGTGCATTCTCCGACATATAAAGCCCGCTACTACCTCCTAAGTATCCCTTAGTGTTCGCAGTTGTCTTTGCACCATTTTTTAAATCCACAGTTGTAATTAAGCTATATGTTCCATCCATTGTATTTGGTAAAATAGAAATTTTCTCTAGGGGTAAACTTTTGTACTCATTTCCTTCTACACTATCAAATGTTTTCGGTTTTAAATCCGGCGTTTTTTGCTCTCTAAGCATCCAATAATTCGGATACATATTACCGATTAAATATAATGTGTCATTTGTAATTCGAATATCTTGTAAATACCCCTCTTGCCCCACTTCACGTATGAGCTTCGGATTCTTTGGGTTTGAAATATCATACAAAGTAGCTGTCGACATGCTTGAGCCTACTTTTTCTAAATATTCATCCCCAATCACTATTAATAAATTTTCATATAATGCTAGCTTCGAAATATATTGTGACTCCTTCAGCTTGATTGTTGTCGCTAGCTTTAAATTTTTTGGATCTTTAGCATCTACTACAGTAATGCCTTGATCTTTTACAGCATAAATAAAGCCATCTTTGACAACAACTATATCGCCTTCCTCCACTCCTTCGACTTGATTATTCGTTGTAGAGGATTTGTCTGCACTCGCCTTGTCATCGCTCTTTGCCAATTCTACGGTTGCCTCATTCAGTTCTTTTTGTGAGTTAGCTAAAAGTGTTTCGAAATATTGTTGTAGTTCTTGTTCTGATTTTACAGCTTCAAGCTTTTCAATGATGGTAAATGCTATTACTTGCGATGTTGTTTTAGGCCCATCTAGTACAAACGCTTCTTTTTTCACATGTAATTTATAGCTTCCAGGTACTAAATCGCTTACGATCATTGTCTTTTTATCTTCCCCCATTGTTACCGTCGCTGCTACCTTTTGATTTTTGCTATTTGTTACGAACACATTCGCTATCGCGTTTTCTTTTAGCGCCTCAGTAAAGGATACTTGCCAGCTATGAGTTGTCATACTCGCACTCGCTGTCTGCGCCTCTACTTTTTGGGTCGACATCAGCATAAAAATTCCTGGCAACATAGCTAGTACGGTGATGAGTAAAATTGCTATCCACTTCTTTTTCATTAATTTACCTACCTTTCATAATTTCGTTTATTAATTAGACTACTAAAGAATAGGAAAGTTACATTATTCCGAATTTTTCTTCAATAAAAAAACGAGAGGAAGTGAATCCCTCTCGGCTTATAATTACGAGCAGCAGCTAATGTATTCTACGTTAGCGGTTGCTCTTTTTTTTGGTTAGACACTTGATTATGGTTTGCATTATAGAGATTAGATCAACCTCTACTAATTAAAAATATAATTATTGTACATTTACTGTATATGTCCCGTTTTCATTATCAAATTTATAAATATATAAATAATACTTTCCTGGTTTCGCAGTAAATTTACCTTTTATAACATTTCCATCTTCCTGCCCATAGGATGCGTAATTTTGCATATCAGACTCATGAAGAAGCACCCATGTCATTCCGATTTGATTTTCATTTACGACAGAAATATCTATTTCTTTTGGATACGTAACATCGAATGTGTATACATCCGTATGATCATCATCAATCAAACTACCTTTTAGGGGCATATTAAGTGGAATCATTTCCGCTTCTTCTGGATTATTATTTGGTTCTATATCTGTTTTTGCTCCATTTTGTACATTTACTGTATATGTCCCATTTTCATTATCAAATTTATAAATATATAAATAATACTTTCCTGGTTCTGCAGTAAGTTTACCTTTTATACTATTTCCATCTTCCTGTCCAAATGATCCGTAGTTTTGCATATCTGACTCATGATAAAGCACCCATGTCATTCCAATTTGATTTTCATTTAAGACAGAAATATCTATTTCTTCCGGAGACGTAACATCAAATGTGTATACATCCGTATCATTATCATCAATTAAACTACCTTTTAGGGGCGTATTAAATGGAATTATCTTGGCTTCTTCTGGATGATTATTCTCTGTTTGTTCTCCTTTCAGTACAGTTACAATTGCATGATCCTTACTTTCTATTCCCTTATTATTTTTCACTGTTAATGTCACATTATATGTGCCTTCTTTTTCGAATACATGAGTAGGGTTTGCCTCTTCACTTGTTTTTCCATCACCAAAATCCCAAAGGTAAGAAACTATTTCTCCATCCTTATCTTTTGAACCATCGCTCTTGAACTGGATTTCTTCATTTTCGATTCCAGCATATGGACCATTTATATTTACAATAGGCGCTTGATGATCTCCTTCATCCGTCGCAATGCCGTGGAAAACAATATCATATTCAAACTGGTTTGCTGCATTCACACGGTAGTTTACAAAATACGCTGTCACTGTTTTATAGCCGCTCCACTCTTTTTGCGATAGTTGATCCAGTACTTGGTTCACTTGTTCACTCATCGTTTTCCAGTCTTTAGATTCACCCTTTGTTTCACTACCTACATACGTACCTTCGACTGTAAATGTATTAAAAAACTGAGACTTATGTTTTGTAATTTTTGCATCTTTTACGTTAGCAACATCGGCAATTTCTTGTACTACTTCATTTAACGCTTTTGGTTCATGTTTCACTAAATAATCTTCTGATACTTGTGGCACCTCGTATTTTTCTTGATTATCAATCAATTGCTGCATATACGCTTGGTATTCCGAATTCAGTTGTGGATCTTTGCTTAATACGTCGCGATACGCATCATAATTTTTCACATCGTTCGCACGAATTAAATCTTGAATCTTAACAAATGTATCAAATTGATGATTATACATATAAGATTGCAGTGCAAATGAATAATTATAAAAATCCCACGATCCATATTTTGCAAACATTGTTTGTTCAGCGGTGTAGCGTTGTGATGGTTCATATGATAATCCACTAATAATACTATTACGTGGAACTACATCATTTGTACGTGTTGATCCTGCAAAGAATTCTGCATTTCCTTCCTGGAACCATGTAAGCCGTTCATTTTGATACATATCTCCTGTTCCGAATAAACCAGGAACCTCGTATCTTCCCTGTAAATAATGTGTAAATTCATGGCGGAACAACTCTTCTAAACTATAAATACTTTGTTCCGATGTACGTTCATATGTAAAGAATGTTCCCTTCTCTTCAATATAAATACCACCATTATTTGTTTCATACCCGTACAATTGACGATTTAATCGATATTGATCTGGAGAGTCATAAATTACAACTGTTAATACATCGTCAGCATTACCTGGTTCTAATGCTTTATCATTCCCAATTACACGGTGATATTGTGCTTTTACTTCTTTTGCAGCCCAGTATAATCTTTGAATTTTGTCTTCTGTTACGTTTTCTCCCGTCTTAAATACAATCGATCCATTATCAAAAGTATATGTTTTCGGTAAATACTGCTTCTTTCCCTCTTCACGCATTTTCTGTAAATCTACTGTATTGCCACTATAGTCTTTTCCACCATAATTTGTAGTAAGTTGCTCTACTGCCACAAAATAAGCTTCACTTAAATATGGATACATACGCAATGCTTGTGTAACAACTTCTAAACCTTTATCCGGATTACTATGGAATCCTCCTAAACGTCCTGCATAATAAATGCCATTATTGATTAACCAACTATTGCTATCTGTAACATTATGTATAAGAGCAATCTTATTCACTTCATTGATGAAACTATCAATCTTTCCATACCACATCGTCGTATTAGCTTCTTTCCCTGTCTCATGCAAATACGACTGCAAGTCATAATCAATTCCATGCATTAAATCATAGATAGCTTGCCCTTTTAAAGAATCGCTTTCATATGTAGAGAGATTTTCGTTATACTGTTTTAAAATCTTCGCAGCATACTGAACTGTTTCTGCATCACTAGAAGCATTACCTATTAATTTCCCATAGGCGGATACTATTTTATCTTGCTCATCTGTACCAAGTTCAAAATTCGGATTTTTAGCCATTTCCTTTAATGCTGGTAAACACTTATCATGGAAACTTCTCTCATTTAAATACCCTAGTTCCTTATTATAAAATCCAACATAAAAAGCAGAACGCAATAGTTCAACAAATGTTTCAATACCCTTTGAATCATCTTTCGTAAAAGAACTTCCTCTTTTCCCTAATTCATTGATGATAACTTGCATGCGTTCTTTGTTTTGATAAAAAGCTTTTGTTTCATCATTGAATTGGAATAGGTCTGTAATTTGATACCAGCGAATATTTCCTAGCGTATCAATTAACTCACTATTGCTCATTCTATTAAGCTCTTCCATCGAGTACTTTTCCTGCAATTGCTTCGTTTCAACAAGTTTTATTGTTGGAGCTGGGTGTTCCGAAAAATCTCCCATTTCCAAACGTTTTTCAAATGATAATGTTTCATCAGCCGTTGTAGAATGTGCAATTTCATCTTTCGGAGTATCTATGCCAACAGGCTTCATTTGTAATACATTATAAGGCGTTTTTTCTGCTGCTGATACTTCCGCTTGTAATGCTCCAAACGACAGTGCCATTGTACTTACCCCAATTAACACTTGATTGAGTTTTAATTTCTTTTTCATAACAAATCCTCCTATAGTACTACTTTTAAACAATGGTGATACATTGATTATTTGGAACTATATTACCAATCTAAAAATAACATATTATGTGAATAAAGCAATATAAATTGTAATTTTTAGTAATATTTACTTGTATAATTTGAACACTAAGACACAATTTTAGACCATAAAGTCATTCTTTAACATAAAAAAAGAACCCGAAATTTGGATCCCTAACTTGAAAGCAACTGCATCAATTAGACTCTCTGCGGCCACTACAGACTACTTAACAGTAAAAAGCCGATTATCCCTTTAACGTTTAGGAAATCGACTTTTTCTTTATGAATTTTACATTTTGTAGGTGCTACCCCCGAAAGAAGTTAAAAGAAACAAGTCTAATTAACTTTGAATCAATCAATAAAGTCTTGATAAAACGCCTACTCTTCAAACGGCCATTTTGGTAACATTTTTGTCAATGACTTATCTTGGCGTTTTCCTAATACATAGTCAGCCTGCATAATCGTATGAATCTCCCGCGTACCTTCATAAATAACCGGTGCTTTCGAGTTACGTAAATAACGAGCGACCGGATATTCATCCGAATAACCATATGCTCCATGAATTTGGACAGCATCATCCGCAGCTTTATTGGCAAAATCACAAGCTTGCCACTTTGCTAATGATGTCTCTCGCGTATTGCGTACACCTTTGTTTTTCAACTCTCCAACACGATATACAAGTAGGCGACTCATTTGATAGCCCGCTTCCATTTTGGCAATCATTTGCCCTACTAGCTGGTGCTCGCCAATAGGTTTACCAAATGTTTCGCGTTCATGACAGTATTTCACACTCGCCTCGAGACACGCTTGAATAAGACCGACAGCACCTGCCGCTACTGTAAAACGACCATTATCTAACGCAGACATGGCAATTTTAAAGCCTTCTCCCTCTTCTCCAAGGCGATTCTCTGCAGGTATACGTAGATTTTCGAAAAAGAGCTCGCCCGTATTACCAGCACGAATACCGTATTTACCTTTAATGGCCTTCGATGTAAAGCCCGCCATGGAACGCTCTACGATAAATGCACTAATGCCATGATGTTTTTTCGATTTATCAGTGTAGGCAAAAACGATAAAATGGTCAGCTAGATCACATAAGGAAATCCATGTTTTCTGTCCATTTAACACGTAAAAATCTCCATCCCTTACAGCGGTGGTAGACATTGCAGCTACATCTGACCCTGCTCCGGGCTCTGTTAAACCAAATGCCCCAATCCGAACTCCTTTTGCCTGTGGAATAAGATATTGCTGTTTTTGAGCCTCTGTTCCCCATTGCATTAAAGTCATGCTATTCAAGCCTGTATGAACGGAAACAGCTGTGCGAAACGCTGTATCTCCACGTTCAAGTTCTTCACAAACGATGGCAAGTGCATTGTAATCCATCCCACTGCCACCGTATTGTTCTGGTACACAAACACCCATTAAGCCAAGCTCAGCAAGTCTTGACCAAATCTTCGGATCGAAGCCACCCTCTGCATCCCACTTCGCAATATGTGGAATAATCTCGGCATCCACAAACTGTCGTACTGTTTTACGTAACATTTCCTGCTCGGTGGTAAATTCGAAATTCATGACCACGCACCTACCATTTCACGATCATTGCAGATATGTGAGACGTCTCCTTAATGACAACACCACGTTTTGCCATCTCTTGAATATAAATATCGCCCGGTACAATTGATTCAGGTGCAAATACACCGCGCTCTGTAATTTTATTTTCCCCAATCATTTGAGCAACGACAGAAATTGTATTTGCTGTTGCCCGAGCCATAGCCGTTTCATTAATCGTCATATCTTTACGCACAACCATTTCGAACTCATAAGTCACTTGTTGTTGCGCTTTTTCACCCGCTACAATTACGCGCAGCAGCACTGCATCTGGTTTTGTACCAAGCTCAAGTTTCTTTTTAAGTGCCTCACGAACAACTGGGCGCACAGAAACTTCTTGATCTTCTACCTCTACTTTATTACTAGCATCGAGGAATCCTAAATCTGCTAATAGCTTAAACTTCTCAGCATGTCCTTTATAACGAATCGTTTTATATTCTAGTGTTTGGACATTTGGGAATGTCTTATCCAACGTCGATATACCGCCAGATGTATAAAATGCCTCAAGCACACCAAAATCTTTGAAATAAATAGGTTCAACACCTGATAACGACGGAACTTCTTGAAGTTTACCTTTTAGAATCACTTTTGATGGCTCTGTGTAATGATCAAAGACACCATCTAGAGAAAATACTCGCGTATAGTGAAGAGGTGGCTTCGGCTCTGTTGGAATACCGCCTACAAATAGTTTAATAGATTCTACCTCATCTAATTTCGAAGCACCGTAGCCCGCTAAAATGTTGACCATACCTGGGGCAACACCCAAGTCCGGAATAATGGTTACACCTTTTGCTTTTGCCTCTTCGTCTAGATCTAATATTTTTTCTGTTACACCGCCAATATGACCACCTAAATCCACGGAATGGACACCAGCCGCGATTGCCGCTCTTGCCACACGCTCATTA
Source organism: Lysinibacillus sp. RC46 (assembly GCF_041262385.1). NCBI lineage: Bacteria > Bacillati > Bacillota > Bacilli > Caryophanales > Bacillaceae > Lysinibacillus > Lysinibacillus sp. RC46. Next base: position 29,846 of record NZ_JBGCCF010000034.1, read on the forward strand.
AAGGAATAGAATAATGCATTAACGACTACATTGCCTTTTGAGATAACCTCCATTAACGAGTCATCGCGCTCAGCATGAAGCTCTACAACCTCAATCTTATCTGTATTTAGCGAGTCCACAAAGTTCTGCGCTAAATTCACGTCAATATCCCCTAAAAATACACGTTCCACATTGCTATTTTTTATTAAATCACGAGCTACCTCTTTCCCCATTAAACCTGCACCTAATACAACAACTTTCATCAAGAACATCCCCTTTCATTGATCTGTTATTCTGTATCGATTTGTGCTCTTTGTAATTTACCGCTATAGTCTACATAAATACTTTTCCATTCTGTATAGACATCTAAGGCAGCTACACCCGAGTCGCGGTGACCGTTCCCCGTGCCTTTTGTGCCGCCAAATGGTAAATGGATTTCAGCACCTGTTGTGCCAGCATTCACATAAACAATACCTGTATCTAAATCTCGTTGTGCGCGGAAAATCGTATTCACATCTTGTGAGAAAATTGAACTGGATAAGCCAAATTTTACGCCATTGTTTACTTCGATTGCTTCATCCAAACTTGCTACTTCAATTAAAGAAACGACCGGACCAAAGATTTCTTCCTGTGCAATAATCATGTCAGGCTTTACGTTGGTAAATAGTGTAGGCTCATAATAAACCCCTTTATCATAAGGAGGCTCAGATAAAATTCTACCTCCAGCTAACAACGTCGCCCCTTCTTGTTTACCGATTTGCACATAGTGATTAATCTTTTCCAATGCGGCTTTGTTAATCACAGGTCCGATTTTCACACTTACATCCAAACCGTCCCCAATTGTTAGCTTTTGCATTTCGTCTAATAGACGTTTTTCTAGTTCTTCTCTTACATCTTTATGCACAATCACGCGACTACATGCTGTACATCTTTGTCCAGCAGTGCCAAATGCACTCCATAAAATGCCTTCAGTGGCTAGCTGTAAATCGGCATCATCCATAACTATGACTGCATTTTTCCCGCCCATCTCTAATGAAATCTTCTTCAGGTGTTTACCACCTAGCTCTGCTACCTTACTGCCTGTTGTTGTAGAGCCGGTAAATGAGATGACCTTGACGTCTGGGTGTTCAATCAATGCTGTTCCAACTGTTGGCCCTGAACCAAAGACGATATTTGCTACCCCACCTGGTAAGCCAACCTCTTCAAAAATTTTGCCCATTTCATAAGCCATCATTGGTGTCTCATTAGACGGCTTCCAAATGAACGTATTGCCAGCAACTATTGCAGGGAATGACTTCCAAGTAGCAATAGCTACAGGGAAATTCCACGGAGTTATTAAACCTACAACGCCAATAGGTGCACGTACACTCATGGCAAATTTATTAGCTAGCTCTGACGGTGTTGTCTCTCCAAATAACCGTCGCCCTTCACCAGCCATATAATAGGCCATGTCGATCCCTTCCTGTACTTCACCTCTAGCTTCTTCAATAACCTTCCCCATCTCTTTTGTTAAAACGGTCGCCAAATGTTCCTTCTTTTCTTTCATTTTCTGACCGATGGCATATAAATAGTCAGCACGTTTAGGTGCAGGTACTAATGCCCAGATTTTTTGTGCATTTTTTGCAACCGCTACCGCTTCATCTACCTCACTTGCAGTAGATAGCGGTATTGTAGCTAGCTGCTCCCCATTAGCAGGGTTGGTCACTACTATACTTTGTAAATGCGAATGTGTTACCCATTCACCGCCGATATAGTTTTTAATTTCCACTACATACACCCCCTGAACTATCTATTGTGCCTCTGCCTCATTGTTACCAATTGCATTGCTTTCAGACAGATATCATCTATTACTCTATAGTATATAGAAATAGATGTGTCAAAATTCCGAATTTTTAATATATAGATGTCTAAAGAACATCCTTTTGGATTAATAACATCGGTGACAATTGTCAGAGGCTTTATTTTCTTTAGCTGAACATTGATGTCATCTTTTGTGAGCAACCAATTATGCCTTGGCATAATTGCGTCCGGAGGCTTTAACTTCTTTTAGCAGGATGTTTGACACCCACTAAAAGAAGTTAAAACAATCACAAATTTCCAGCTGAATGAAAATAAAAAATACTTATTCTAGTGTTTTATATTCGACATTTACTATCTTATTCCCTTTTTTTCTAAGATATTTAATTATGTGATGAAACTAATACAACTTATAATCGTATATAATAACAAAATATTTTTTGGAGGAATCCTTTATGAATAATCACGAAATTGACTACAAATTATATGGCGACGATATGCAATATGTGGAAGTTGAGCTTGACCCTCAAGAAACAGTAGTAGCTGAAGCTGGTGCTTTAATGATGATGGATGATTCTATCCATATGGAAACGATCTTTGGCGATGGTTCAAGAGGAAGCTTAGAAAGTGGTCTTATGGGTAAATTATTTGGAGCTGGAAAACGTCTAATTACAGGTGAAAGTTTATTTATGACGACATTTACGAACGTTGGTTCAGGTAAACGCCATGTGTATTTTGCTTCTCCATACCCTGGTAAGATTATTCCAATGGATTTAAGCCAAATGAACGGAAAGATTATTTGTCAAAAAGATGCATTTTTAGCTGCTGCTAAAGGAGTTTCAATCGGTGTTGAATTCCAGAGAAAAATCGGTGTTGGCTTCTTTGGTGGTGAAGGCTTCATTATGCAAAAGCTTGAAGGAGACGGCATGGCTTTTGTACATGCAGGTGGCACTATTCACGAAAAGACTCTAGCACCCGGTGAAGTATTACGTGTTGATACAGGCTGTTTAGTTGCTATGACATCTGATGTAGATTACGATATCGAGATGGTCAAGGGCGTAAAAACTGCATTATTTGGCGGTGAAGGTATCTTCTTTGCTACTTTAAAGGGTCCGGGTAAAGTATGGATTCAATCATTACCATTTAGCCGTTTAGCAAGCCGCGTCTTCGCTGCAGCACCAATTTCTCAAGGCGGTGGCGGTCAATCTAAAGGTGAAGGTGGCATTGGCGGTTTATTTGATATGTTTAATAAATAATGGGCGCTATTTATTTAAGGAGCACATCTAATTACGATGTGCCCCTTTTTTTATTACAGCTGATTTAGACCATTTATTCCTAACACAAAAAGTCTTTGCGGCTTTATTGCAAAAGATATTCCTACTTCTATTATCTTCGGTGTTATTAATCTATTCGATTCGTTACAGCCTTACCTTGCCCATATGCGGTAAGCTCTTTAACGTTCAGCATCAGCATTGCAGTTCTAGTTTGAAGCGAGGCACTGCCGATATGTGGAAGTGCTACAACATTAGGAAGTGTCATCAATGGGTGATCCAACGCAATAGGCTCTTGCTCAAAGACATCTAACCCTGCTGCCCACAGCTTACCACTTGTTAAAGTTTCATAAAGTGCGTTCTCATCGATAATGCCACCACGTGATGCATTAATTAATACCGCATCATCCTTCATCAAAGCTAGTTCCTCTGCGCCTATAAGTCCTACCGTATCATTGTTAAAAGGTGTCATAATAACAACAAAATCCGATTGTTTTAAAAGATCCTCCAACGATACATATTGAAAGCCATACATTTCTTCCACCTCATGGCGACGTCTACGATTGTTATATAAAATTTTCATATCAAAACCTTTTGCTCGTCTAGCAACAGCTTGGCCAATACGACCCATACCAATAATTCCTATAGTGGATCCTGAAACATCTTTACCTACTAATTGCATCGGATACCAGCTTTTCCATTTACCCTCACGCAAATATCGTTCACTTTCCGGAATTCTTCGAGCAGTCGCAAGCAATAATCCCCACACTAAATCTGCAGTCGTATTTGTTAAAACGCCCGGAGTATTAGTCGCCATTATTCCACGCTTACGCAAAGCTTTGACATCAATATTATTGTATCCAACAGCTAAATTAGTCACGAGTTTTAGATTGGGTGCGTGTAATAATAACTCTTCATCGACTTGATCAGCAAGCGTTACCCACAATACTTCACAATCTGCAACAGCTGCCAATAGTTTTTCCCGTGGTATAACAATTTCCTCCTCCTCCCATTGTTCGATATCATAATACTCTTTCAACGGTTCAACTATATGCGCTGGGAACTTTCGTGTAATAAATAATTTCTTTTTCATATTCCGAACACCCCTCAATTCAATTCGCCTATAGCGTAACACTTAGAACGCTCATTTTCTAGGGATTTCTTATCTTTGCGTATTTGAAGCTTTATCTTTCTATCACTCTACAAACTTCATCCTTCTATTTATTGTTTTATCCTTCAGAAAGGCGATTTTGTCCTATTATTTATGAAAAATAAAACTAGGCTTATCAGTTGTGGATGGCATTTTATTTAAAAGGTTTGTTCATGAGGCTAAGTTGATAGCGCCCAGTGAACGGAAACTCGCTATGGTAATAAGCCATACAAGTGTTTCTAATGAAATGGTTAGGAATAACATTTTGTTAAACGTATGCCATGTAAATAGGTTGATTGGAGTGGAGGATGGGCGACTCCTCGGGGATTAGTGTCACAGATGAGACCCTGCAGCGAAGCGAAGCGAAGCGGCTCATCAGACACCCCCAGGAAAGCGCCCATCCGGAACGGAAATCAACCCCTCACTATGGTAATAATCAAAAAACTATGCACAGACTTTATGCATAGTCGTTAAAAATCTCTAATTGTTGTATCTAATCGATTGGCAATTTGTTTTAATTCCTCGGAAGATTCCCCAATCGTTTCTATAATTTCTGCCAGTTCCGTTATTTTCAATCCGACGTTTTGGAAGTTTGAGATAGAACCGTTTACTGAGCCAGATATTGCATCGAAGGCTTTTAAAGATTCCTCATTTTGCTCGATACTATTGTTCACCAGTTCTTGAATCTCATGAATTGCTTGAACAACTTGTTGTGTAATTCCATTAGACATAGTTATGAGATCCGCAATTTGTTCAACCGAAGTTTTCGTCTGGTCTGCAAGCTTACGAACTTCGCTCGCCACGACCGCAAAGCCTTTTCCATGCTCTCCTGCTCGTGCAGCCTCAATAGCCGAATTTAACGCGAGTAAATTTGTTTGACCAGAAATATTTTTTACTATTTCAATAACAGCATTAATTTTGGAGGAAGAATGATCTAATTGCTCCACCATACCCGACATTTCAACTGTCTTATGATGAACTTTTCCTGTTTGCTCATTAATTAATATTATTTTAGAATAACCTTCAGACGATACCTCTTGCATTATTTTTGCCTCATCGATACTTTCCTTCAAGTATTCATTCACTTCCTTGGCGTTATAAACAAGTTCGGTTACTGTTTCATTGGTACTATGAGATTGAGTTTCTAGCTGCGTAGATATTCCACCTATAATTTCCTTCACATGTGCTCGAACACTATCCTGTTGCTTCTCCATTAATGTATTAGCATAATTATCATATTCCTCTAAGACAATCTGTTGTTCGAAATTACAGATTTTACTGATAGCATCACAAAACTTTTCTTCTTCGTCCCTCGATAATTGAAGCTTATAAACAATCTTTCTTAAAAATTTTTCAAGGTTTTGAAAGGCTGCTAAATACCACTTAGGATACAAGTTAATCTTCACATGCATTTTCGCTACTCGCCTTCTCTTTTCCAAAAATGCATCGTCTATACGCCCTTCGAACATTTCTATAATATGATGGCGTAATGTTTGTCGTAACTTCTCACTAGAGCTATACTTTTCAATAACCTCACGTAATGCTGGCACACTCTCAATCGCATGATAAAATGCTGCTACTACCTCTTCAACATTTCGTTCAATATACGGTTTTAAACTTCTAATTAATCGCAAATCTTCTCTAGTTAAATTTACTAGATTTAACTGTAGTAAACGTTCCTGATCTTGAATAATAACCCCTATACTTGATTCATCAGTAATCTCAATTGTATTCTTCTTAGACTTATTTCCAATTTGAAACAATTTATCCACCCCGTTGTGTCTATGTCTATTCTACCGAATATAATCCGAAAACAAAAAACTCTCTGAATTCAATTATAAGTTCTTTACAACTGTAATGACAATATATAGGTAAAAAAATCTGTTTTGCAATAAGCAATAAATCATACTGAACAATACTTATAACCATGTATTTCTTCTTAATTTGAGCAATTATACCACGGAAAAATTGCCGCTTTCGCGCAGTCCGGAATCCGCTTTGTGCTTTGGCTAGCATGAGGGCCGACACGATGTCGGTCATATTCCTCTATTTTAGCGGATGTCTTTTGTACCGAAAGCGTAGCGACAGGTACGGATGTTTGTACACCGCTGAAAGAAGTTAAAAAAAGCCACTCATTCTGTAATAGAAGAGTGACTTTATTATTTACATAAAGATAATAATAGCTAGTACAGCAGCAAGTACTATACGATAAATAGCAAATGGCATTAATTTCACTTTTGAAATAAGTGCTAAGAAGAATTTAATTGATAGTAATGCAAAGATAAATGAGCTAATGAAGCCTACTGCATAGAATCCAAAATAATCCATAGATAGCGTATCCCAGTTTTTCAGTACAGATACTAAACTAGCACCCGCCATAATAGGTACTGCCATAATGAAAGTAAAATCTGCCGCCACGCGGTGACTCATGCCAAATAGTACACCACCAGATATCGTTGCCCCTGAACGGGAGAATCCTGGCCAAAGTGATAAACATTGTACTAACCCTACTTTAAAAGCTAAACCATAAGAAATTTTATCTAGAGAATCCACTTTCGGTCTTTTCGGTGCTAATTTATCGGCAGCAATCATTAAAAGTGCTCCAGCTACTAATGCATAAATAACATGCTCTACTTTAAATAAATGATCATCGATAAAATCTTTGAACGCAAAACCTAATATAACTGCTGGCAACATACCCACAATCACATGTAGTAAGTTGAAGTGACCTTTCACTGATTTCGATTGGCCATCAATTTTATAAAGTCCAACTAAATTTAACATTCGTTTCCACATAACAACGACTACCGCTAAAATGGAGCCTAGCTGTACAACGATTTTAAATGTATTGGCAGGATACTTCCCTAAAAACTCCTCTGTCTTTAGCCACATATCGTCCACAATAATCATATGTCCTGTCGACGAAACTGGCGCAAACTCCGTCATTCCCTCGACAAAGCCTAAAATAAGCGCCTTTAATAATTCAATGATATCCACGTTTTCACCTTACCTTTTGTTAATTAAATACCAACATATTATAAAATACACTTTTTCATATACTATGACTATAGCATTCAGTTATGAGTAGACTGAGGGACATGGGCAACTTACCAACTAACGAAAATTTATATCTACAACCCATAATTCGGAACGGCTGCCTATTCGCATTGGGGGACCCCAAAAGCCAAAACCTGATGAAACAAGTGTATGCATTTTTTCCTTCATTTTATAACCATAGTCGAGCTCAAATACACGAGCCGTTATATACTGATTAGGCCATAGTTGACCTTTATGTGTATGCCCTGACATATGGAAGTCTACGCCCATTTTGGCAGGCGTATTTAAATCATTTGGGGTATGATTCATAACAAACCAAGGCAAGTCATCTGCTGTCTTCAATGCATCAAGTTGCTTTCTATCCTTGTTTGTAATATCCTCTTGCCCCGTTAATACTATCACATTATCGATTCTAATAGTTTCATCACACAAAACTTTTACATTAGCGTTTTCCATCTCTTTAATAAATTCTGGGATTTTCTTGCCATAGTATTCGTGATTGCCTAATACACCGTACACTCCATATGTAGATGTTAATTGCTTCATCACATCTGCCATTCCATCTTTAACAAACCATTTAGGATCATCATCCACAATATCCCCAGCTAAAAAGACGATGTCCGGCTGTGCTTCATTCGATAAAGTAACGAAGCGCTGTAAATGTCTTTTATTTGAAAGAACCCCTAAATGAAAATCTGATGCAACTACAACTCTCATCGAATCTAGCTCACTACTCTTTTTATCCATCGTTATTTCTAAATGACGGACAACAGGGGAATATGCTAAATAAGTGCCTACAATGCTTAGTACAAAAAACATAGCAACTGCAATACCACCTATTATCTGTACACTTTTAAAAGGACTTAGCCAAAGAATCAAGTGGGCTGCCAAACAAAGTAGTAATCCGTATTCAAAAATAAACATCCAGTAATTATGGATAATTGAAAACACCCGTAAAGACTCATGCAATCTGCTAATCATAATACTAAACGCAATGATATACAGCACTAACCAATATAAAATTGGATAACGGAACCATCCCATTGCCACAAGCCAATGTCTCAATCCCCATCCTAAGTAAAAAGTTAATGTACTATATATACTTAATAAAAGAATTCCGCCAATTACTTTAGGCATTTCAGTTCCCTACTTTCATATAGTCTTAGTTGATTATAGCATTATACTTAACACTCTCTGATAGAAAGTAAGTGCAAAAGGACAAGCAATCAGCTCATGATATTAAGTGTATATATCCCTTGTAATTTAATTGTATGATTTACATGACAATCTAATTAGGAAAGTGACAATATCGTAACCTGGGCAAATGATTAGACCTCTTTTGGTTTACAGATGAGACCTTTGAGCGCTCATCGGACGCCTCAAGAAAGCGCCTATGAAATCAAATTATGTTATGAAAGACCGCTCCTTACAATTCATTATGATTATAAGATTATGTAAAAAATCTATGAATAATATACTTTAATTTTTCTGAATCTTTAGGTAACATTATAATTGCAAGAAAAAATTTACACATGTACGGGAGAAAAAAGGGGTGTTGTTCATATGGCAAAATATAAATTCGAATCAACAGAGCATGAGTTATTTCGTAAAACCTTACGTAAGTTTTTAGCAGAAGAAGCTGAGCCACACTATCCACACTGGGAGAAAGATCATCTTATTCCACTTGAGTTTTGGCGTAAGCTCGGAGAAATGGGCTATCTATGCCCTCAAGTAGAAGAACAATACGGCGGCCTCGGACTAGATTTTAGTTTTGGCGTTATTATTCAAGAAGAGCTTGAGCGTGTAGGTTCGAGCCTTATTGGCGTTGGTCTACATAACGATATTGTTGTTCCTTATATTGAGGCATACGGCTCAAATGAGCAAAAATCACGCTGGCTACCGAAATGTGTTACAGGAGAACATATTACAGCAATTGCTATGACGGAGCCAGGCACAGGTTCAGATTTGGCAAACATCCAAACTACTGCTATTCGTGATGGCGATCACTATATCGTCAACGGACAAAAAACATTTATTACAAATGGTATTCATACAAATTTAGCGGTTGTTGCCGTAAAAACAAATCCTCAGGCTGAAAAAAAGCATCGTGGCATTAGCCTCCTTGTCATTGAGGACGGTACACCGGGCTTCACGAAAGGTCGCAAACTCGAAAAAGTTGGCATGCACGCGCAGGACACAGCCGAGCTATATTTTGAGGATTGTCGTGTACCAGTAGAGAATCTCCTAGGCGAAGAAGGTAAAGGCTTTATCTATATGATGGAAAAACTGCAGCAAGAGCGTTTAGCAGTAGCCATCGCCGCACAAGCCGCTGCTGAAGACATGCTATCTTTAACAATTGATTATGTGAAATCACGCGAAGCTTTTGGAAAGTCAATTAGTGACTTCCAAAACACGCAATTTAAAATAGCTGAAATGGCGACAAAAATTGAACTTGGCAAATCATTTTTAGAATCTTTAATAGAGGAACATATCGCAGGAAATGATGTTGTGACAAAAGTTTCAATGGCAAAATACTGGATAACGGAAAATGCACGTGAGCTTGCTGTCCAGTGCATGCAGTTACATGGTGGCTACGGTTATATGGAGGAATACAAGATTGCTAGAAGATATCGAGATATTCCTGTCATGTCCATTTATGCAGGTACCAATGAAGTCATGAAAGTGATTATAGCCAAGAATTTAGGTTTATAACTAAGTATTTAAATAAAATATGGCTCTTCGGCAAAACGAGGGGTTGAAGTGACGGATTGATGAGCCGAAACGACGGATGAAAAAGCTTAAGCGACGGATTGAAGTGCTGAAACGACGGATGAAATTGCCTAAGCGACGGATTGATGGGCCGAAATGACGGATTGAAACCTAAGCGACGGAATAAAGGGCCGAAATGACGGATGAAATTGCCTAAGCGACGGATTGATGGGTCGATATGACGGATTGAAACCTAAGCGACGGAATAAAGAGCCGAAATGACGGATAGAACCGGCAAAGTCGTGGATAGAACTGCTAAGTCGCAGATAGAACGGCCAAAGTTGTTTTTCAAAGTAAAAGAACAGCGGCAAAATGTTTGCCGCTGTTCTTTGTCTATGCTGTTGGAATTCGAACGATTACTTTAAATAAATCTCCGTCTACCTCTATACTCATACGAGCACCATGCAAATCTACAATGGATTGTGCAATGGCTAAGCCTAGACCTGAGCCCTCTGTATGGCGTGAAGCATCCGCTCGCTTAAAGCGTTCAAATAACTCATCGGCATTCTCGCTAATTTCATATTTTGCAACATTCTTCACTGTGAATTCTGCATCGCCCTCAGCAGTACGCTTCAATGTTACATAGACACGTGTGCCTTCTAATGCATATTTCAATACGTTAACGATTAAATTATCGATCAGTCTCCACCATTTTTGTCCGTCCACATACGCGTAGATTGGCTCATTTGGTTTTGTCAGGCGTAAATCTAAATGGGCCTGTGCTAAATCTTCCTCATGCTCCCCTACCGCTTGTTGTATAAGCTGGGTTAAATCAACTCGAGTGCGATGAAGCTCCATATTACCACTCGCCATTTTAGACACTTCAAAAAGATCCTCAATCAATAATTTTAGACGTTCTGATTTTTTATCAAGGATATGAATGTATTGCTTACGCTCTTCCTCAGTAATATCAGGATTTTTCAGTAAATCTGTATACGTAATAATAGATGTTAACGGCGTGCGTAAATCGTGACTAACATTCGTAATAAGCTCTGTTTTTAAACGCTCACTTTTTGCCTGCTCATGCATAGATGTGCGTACGCCTTCTCTTAAATGATTAAGATTTTCTGCATGCCCCGCGAGTGGTGATTTGCCCATTACCTTGACATCGCGATTTAAACGCCCTTCTGCCATGTCTTTTGTGTCCTTCATAATTCGATTTAAATAGCCCATTCTAGAAAGGAAGAGAATCATAGCTGGAATACCGATTATTACGCAGATGCCCAATACTAGAACGGTGAATCCGCTGCCTCTTAGCATTGAAGCAACAAGGCTTCCACCACCGAAAAATGCTGCCCCAATCATCACAATAGAATGTGATGCAATGGAACGATTTATAAATAAATCCGTGATTGATTCGCCAAGTGACCATAAATAGCTAGCTTTTAAGTTCTCCTTTAATTTCTGTGCTGTATTCACTCGATCATACAACCAAATAAGCTGTACAAAGAACAGCATTGCAATAATGATTAAGACACCTATTTTAAACAGCAAACTAATTAAGTAATGTACATAGTTAGATTGATAAGAAACAAACTCAATCGATTCAAAAGCAATTTGAGATGCTATCAAATATATGAATGCGCTTATTAATAATAATCCAATTGTGTAATCAATTTTCATCTTTGCAAGAGCTTCTTTTTCCTTTAAACCTCGTACCATTTGCAGTACTTCTTTACGCCCTTTCCATGCAAAAATAGCTGCCACAATACTCGTTAACCATATAAAGTAGAACATGTATTGATTGCGTGTAAAATGGTCATATCCTTCCAAGATGTCGACTGCTTGTGCCGATTTTTTTGAGATGGTTATAATACCAGTGTAATCAGAAGTTTCCCTCAAATCCTCTATATCCACGTAGGTATCAGTTCGGTAAACAAATTGGTTTAAATTATTACTTATATTCCAAGTAGTTAATGGGTGTTGTCCGTTATACTTAATTTTGAACGCACTACTATCCGAAACATCACCTGAACGATATGTTTTGCCTGTTTCAGTGTTCGTTAATTCATAAGACCAATAATTATTATTTTTCACAAAACTCTTTGCTTCTTCTTTTGCTGCCTTTATATATTGATCAACAAGCTCTTCCTTTTGAGCCAGAATTTTTTTACGGACATGCTCATCATCCTCGAAATTAGTCGTAATATCTTTAATTGTTGCATCTCGCTCTTTCTCAAGCTTTGTTTTTAATTCCGTTGCATTTACATTAGCAGCTTCTTGAATACGTCCTTCATATTGAGCTTTAATATTATCTATCTGTTCTCCTAATGATCCATAGTAATTACGATGTTCCTCAATTTGGCTTTGCGTAACCACGATTTTACTTTTTAAATCTTCAGCCGTCGGTAAATTTATTACTAATGGTCCTAATTCTGACTGAAAATTATCTAGTTTACCCTGGAAATTTTCAGATTGAAAATACGACTTCCCAATATATTGGTACCCGATATTAGAGAACGTAAATATACCGAATATTACCCAGATTAAACAAATAAGAGCGAGAAGAGGTTTCCAATTTTTTAACATACTTTTAACTCCTCTCTAAAAAATTCTCTCAAGCAATTGTAGCATTCCCGAAGAGCGTGCAGTTACTATTTGATAGGCATACACACCGAAATAAATTAGTCCAATAACCCCTGCTACAAACCCTGCGATTGTAACATACTGCTCTATTTTATTTTTCCATTTTATAGCCAACGCCCCACACCACCTTTAAATAGCGTGGATTTTTCGGATCTGCTTCGATTTTTTCACGTATTTTTCGAATGTGTACAGCCACAATATTTTCTGCATTGTAAGCTTCCTCATTCCACACACGCTCATAAATCTCTCTTATCGAAAATACACGCCCTGCATTTTTCATTAATAATTCCGTAATCTTATATTCGATTGGTGTTAATCGAACAGGCTCGCCTTCTAAAATGACTTCCTTTGCATCTTCATCTAATACAAGTCCGTCGATTTCTACCTTTGCTGCTCCCTCATTGTACGTCCCAAGTTGTACATAACGTCGTAGCTGAGATTTTACTCGAGCCAACAGCTCTAACGGATGAAAAGGCTTTGTGACGTAATCATCAGCGCCTACAGACAAACCATGAATTTTGTCGCCATCCTCCGCCTTTGCACTAAGCATAATAATTGGAATATTGCGCTCTTCTCTAATTTTAAACGTCGCTGTAATTCCATCCATATTTGGCATCATAATATCTAAAATAATTAAATGTACGTCATTGTTTTCTAATTTTTCGAGTGCCTCTAAGCCGTCAGCAGCTTTAATGACATTGTAACCTTCATTCTTTAAATAGATCTCAATACCATCACGAATATCTTGATCATCGTCTGTTACAAGAACTGTTAGTTTCGTCATGATATACACCTCGCTCTCAATTAATAGTGTACCTTTTAAATCTTAAAAACCAGTTATTATAAAAATGAAGAATTTCTTAAGGTTTTAATTCTTTCAGGGGTTTCCAAACATCCGCTGAAAGAAGTTAAAGCCCCACTCCAATCAACTTATATACAGGGCATATGTTTCAACATATATTTACAAAGGAAAGACCAGTAGAAAGGGCTAGTCCAATTCCCCCATACGGACAGCCCCTTCCTCATTAACAAATTGCCATTACAGTTGCTATTCGCCACACCTTTATCGGCTGTTATTTCCATAGTACTCATTCTAAAGCATCACAAAAGACAGGAGAGCTACCAATCGTTACAGCGGTTCCAATAACTACACCTGTAAGACGAATTGATGAGAAAAAAAGACCTTGAATAACACAATGCTAGCAGCAGCTAAAATTGTCAATTCCCATGACCATTTCAGAAAGTTTATTTTACTTGGCAAAATGGTATTAGCTAATCTTCATTATTGTCCCTCGACCGTCACTACTCATTAACATTAATAATACAGATTTATCCAAAATCAAACAATTACCATTTTCCTTTTTCTTTCATTTATTAACCCATAGTAGGCTTTCTATTAAAGGGAGGTTATAATAAAAACAATAAAAGGAGCGAAATTTATGTATAAAACAATTGAAGAAACAGCCATCGAACTTGGTATGCCAGAAGATCAAGTACTTCGCCTAGTTTACGAGGGCCGTATTCGTTCAGTATACGACGGGGACCAAATACTGATTAATAGTGGGCAGTTCAGCACTTATTTTGAGCAGTTAGATCGTATTAAAGAGGAAATAGAGATTTGGCGGAATACACCTATTCCAGAGGATATTGATGTTAAAGATGAGGATTAAAAAATGCCTATCATTCAAACAATTAGAACATTGTTGAATGATAGGCATCTATTATATTGTTACGACAAATCCAGCTCGTTTACCGATAATTTCCGCATAATCCTCAACCATTACACTAGCTGTTGGATACATACCTGCCCCTGGTCCAATTAGCGTTAATGTGCCAATATAATTTGTGTCCAATGCCACAGCATTATTGACGTCATCAACTGGATAAAGTGGATGTTCTTTATCAACTAATTGTGGCCCAACCTTCGCGACCACTTTACCATCTGCTAGCTTCTCAACCTCAGCTACATGGCGATAACGCAAGCCTTTTTCACACGCTTCTTTTACTTGCTCTGCCGAAATGCTATCAATTCCGACTACTTCGACGTCAGACCAGTCTGGTTGTTCACCAAATGCCAAAGCACTTAAAATCATTAATTTTTTGAAGGCGTCCTGTCCTGAGATATCATTAAATGGATCTGCCTCCGCATAACCTAAATTTTGCGCCTCTTTTAATGCAGTTTCGAACGACCAGCCCTGTGAACGCATTTTCGTTAAAATATAGTTGGATGTCCCATTTAAAACACCCTGAATACGACTAACCTCATTGACAAGCAAAATGTTTTTCATCGTTTTAATAACTGGTACACCGCCAGCGGTCGTTGCTTCAAATCCTACAAAAACACCATTCGCTTTTGCAAGATCCTGTAACTCCAAGCCTCGTTTTGCAAACATTACTTTGTTAGCTGTGATGACATGACATTTATGTTCAACAGCGCGCTTTAAATAAGTAAAAGCTGGCTCCTCATTGACGATTGCCTCAAAAACAACCTGCATACCTGGTTCTGCTAAGACTTCATCCATACTAGTTGTCATTAAATGCGCGGTACCTGGTACACGTTCACGGCTAGTGTCTGTAACTAAAATTTTTGCTACTTCTAGCTCAATTCCTAATTTATTTTTAAGCTCTTCACGCTTTTCGTTTAATATATGGTAAATTCCTTGACCTACCGTTCCAAATCCTAATATAGCTGCCTTTATAGTTGCCATTCCTATTCCCTCCAACTTACATTCCGCAGTTTCATTATATTTATTTCGTCTCAGCTTAATTCTTACAGATTTTGAATTGTGTGCCGACTATACAAAGCAGGTCAGTTTGCCGTGTTTCTAACACTTCGTCTTCAAACAGATATTTAGTCATGGCGTTTCACTTTCGCTACAAAAAACATTCTGAATGAAGATACACTGTGAAACAAACAAATTCAAATAATTCAAAAATCAACTTAAAGAAAATTGTAACGTAAATACATACATTGCACAAGAAAAATCTTTCTAGGATGGACATTTGTTTCCTGTAGACGTGCAAAGGAAATCGTTTTCATCCCTTTTATTATATGATTTTTCACTTAAATCTATAATGATTGAACAAATATTGACGTTTCTTTACCAATTATGCCTCGGCATAATTGCGTCCGGAATCGGCTTTGTGCTTAGGCCTGCGTGATGCAGGTCAGTTAGCCGTTATCGCATGGATGCGATGATTTTAGGCTAACATCCTATGTGAGCTCTTTCCGATTCCGTGACATCCGCCGGAGGCTTTGGGCCAACTTGATGTCGTTGCCACAGGACGTGGCGTTCTTAGACTGAGTTCCTCTATTTCAGTGGATGTTTACTGAAAGAAGAAAATAAATGCCTTTCTTCTATTATATATATGTATGTAAAGACATTCATAAAAATTGTTCTTTTGAAATATATTAATAAAATTTTTTCTGTATATCTTCATCATCTAATTTAAAAAGCTCATTCCCTGTAGCAGCAGAGAATGAGCCAAATATATGAGGGATAATTAACTAGCTTTGGCTAGCAATTTATAACGATATTGTGTTAAAGCTTGTTGCACCAGTCTTATTTCCTCCTGCGTAAAATTTGGTATTGCATACGTACGTTCAACTAATTGGAATGTGCCGTATTTTAAATAATACTCTGTCGCAGGTAGAGGAATATGATTTGCTCCATAGCTTTCATAAGCTTCGAAAACTTCTTTTACTGTATAGCCTTCCTCTTTGACATAAACCATTTCCTTAAAAGCAGAATGTCCAAAGATCTCTTGCCATTTACGCTCAACTGACACAAGTATGTTTTGAATGGACATGTTGTTCACAAACACATGACCTTCATTTAATTCATAAATAAGATAAGATGCAATGTTTTGCGCACTATACACATTTCCCATTTAAAACACTCCTTTATCATCAGTTTTGTAGATAAGAGTAGCTACTGGCTGAGTAACTACTCCTCTTCATATATTCAAAAGTGGGGGAGCACTTATGAAACTAAATTAGTTTGAGCATTAATTGAAAACACTTTACCGATCAACAAGTCGGCGCTTTAAATTGGTTCTAGGTTGGTAGCCCTTCGAACACTTTTCTTATTTCCTAGTATAAAACAAGGATTTAACCAAGTCAACAATACTTATAAAATTACTAGGTATTAATTTTAAACCATTTCATTACTCTCACCAAATGAGGGGAGCGGATGATGTAGCAACGTTTGACGCATTACCAAATGAGGCCTATCGAATGAGAAAATACGTAAACGCTACAACATTAGCCAATGTATTTTATTTATTAAGCTTCTACTTCTTGTTGTGAAGCTGTTACTTGTTCAATAGCTTGTTCTAAATCTGCAATGATGTCCTCTACTGCCTCTAAACCGATTGATAAGCGAATGAGCGACTCGGTTACGCCAGTTTGGATTAGCTCTTCAGCAGATAGTTGCTGATGTGTAGTAGATGCTGGATGAATAATTAATGATTTAGCATCCCCTACATTTGCTACGTGTGAGAATAATTTCACACTATCGATTAATTTACGCCCTGCTTCACGTCCACCTTTAATGCCAAATGTAAGCACAGAACCGAAGCCATTTCTTAAATATTTTTTAGCTAAATTATGGGTAGGGAAATCTTCTAAGCCGTTGTAATTTACATATTCCACAGATGGGTGGTTTCGTAAATATTCAGCTACTGCTAATGCATTTTCATTGTGTTTAGGAATACGCAAATGAAGCGTTTCTAAACCTTGTAATAAATTAAATGCCGCATCAGCACTTAATGTTGGTCCAAAGTCACGTAGCAGTTGCACACGCAGTTTTGTGGCGAATGCTGCATCTGCTGTGTCAATACCATAACGCAAACCGTGATAAGAAGCATCTGGCTCAGTAAAGCCTGGGAAACGTCCACGAGTCCAATCGAACTTCCCTGCATCTACTACAACGCCACCTAAAGTTGTTCCATGACCACCAATCCATTTCGTTGCAGAATGAACAACGATATCTGCACCGTAGTCAATTGGTGTAGAGCCATATGGTGAAGCAAATGTGCTATCAATAATTAATGGCAAGCCGTTTTCATGTGCTATATTTGCTACTGCTTCAATATCTAGTACCTTTAAACTTGGGTTACCGTAAACTTCAGCGAACACGGCCTTTGTTTTATCAGTAATAGCAGCTTTGAAATTTTCTGGATTTGTTTCATCTACAAAAATCGTTTTAATACCGTAGTTTGGTAGTGTGTTAGCGAATAAATTATAAGTACCTCCGTATAAAGAGCTACCTGCAACAATTTCATCGCCTGCCCCTGCAAGATTTAAAATGGAAAACGCGATTGCTGCTGCACCAGATGAAAGTGCTACTGCTGCTGTACCGCCTTCTAATAAAGCGACGCGTTTTTCAAAAACATCTACAGTTGGGTTTGTAATACGAGTGTAAATATTACCAGCTTCCTCTAAGGCAAAAAGACGTTGCGCATGAGCAGTGTCTTTAAAAACGAAAGCCGTTGAGCGATATACGGGTACTGTACGAGATCCTGTTACCGGGTCTGGCTCTTGGCCACCGTGTAACAGCAATGTTTCTGGTTTAAATTTTGTCATTGTATACCTCCAAATGGTTATTTTTTTACGATGGTACCGGAGATGAGGAGGATTTTTTCAGTAGAAAACAAAAACCCTCTTCAGCTAAGAAGAGGGTTGCGGTTGCAAGTTTTCCTCCCCTTATCTGCCAGATCCAAGTAAGAATCTGTAGGAATTAGCACCTTAGCAAGTTCGTCACTTACTGGTTGCCGGGCATCATAGGGCCTATCCCTCCGCCGCTCTTGATAAGAGTATGAGATTCAATTTCCATCGTTGTTACAAAGTATAAACATAGACTTTTTCTCTGTCAATACTAAAATTTTATTTTTTCCGAAACTTCTGTCTGCTTCTTTACGTAATCCAAACACATACACTATTTTAGATATTTATTGTTTTGGTCACCAAAGCATGGACTGATTTCCGTTTCGGCTGGGCGTTTCCTAGGGGCTTCGGGCTAACACAATGTTAGAACTTTTGTGATGAACCCATTATTTGGAAAGGAGAATTTTTATGATAAAAGCCGTTATTATTTTTCTTCTTGTTGGTTATTTGATTGGCTGTATTCACGGCTCTAAAGTTGCTCAGTTTTTATCAGGGGTAGATTTAAAAATGGCCGGTCATGGCAATGCAGGTGCCTCTAATGCAACACTTTCCCTTGGCTGGAAATACGGCATATTAGTTGCACTGATCGATATCGGTAAAGGCGTTGCAGCTATAATCGGTGCACATGTTTATTTAGCAGATATAACACAATTAACAGAAGTACAAGTTTGGCTCTTCATCTATATCGTAGCTTCCGGTGTCATTCTAGGTCATAATTTCCCATTTTATATGGGCTTCAATGGCGGTAAAGGAACTGCTTCAATCATAGGAATATTACTTGCGATTGATTGGAAAATTGGCTTGTTTGCACTCATTTTATTTGTTATTTTATCTTTCGTGACGAACTATTTAATTGTCGGTGTACTTGAATTTTATCTCGTTTTTTGTACAGCCACTTATTTATGGATTCCTGGAGTTGGCCCAACGATTTTAGCCCTATTACTTTTTGGTATAGCCATCATTTTGCATATCGAAAATATTAAGCGATTGATGCTAGGAACTGAGCCTAAAGTAACTTCAGCATTCAAAAAGAAAAAATAAAATCTTTTGGATATTTTTGTCTTTTCTTTGACCGTATATTTTCTCGCAACTGCCCATTATCGCTATAAATAGAGGGTATTTCACATACTAGTTTTTTTACAATAATTAGACAAATTAACTTTCTTAATAAAGCATTTTACTAGCCGATGTGAAAATTACAGTCATGTTTAAGAAAGGATGAAAAGTATGTCTACTTCTGAACAAGCAAAACAGAAACGTAATTTGAAACCACTCTGGATTGGATTAGCCTTCGCTTCATTAATCATCATTACTTTTTTACCTAACAACGGCGATTTACCTGTAGCCGGACAACGAGCTTTGGCTATTTTAGCTTTCGCGGTCATCCTATGGGTTACAGAAGCAGTATCCTATCCCGTTAGCTCTGCCATGATTATTGCTCTCGTTACAATCTTACTAGGGCTAGCTCCGTCAATGGAAGATCCAACGAGAGCGTTAGGAACATCGGATGCATTAAAGTTAGCATTAAGCGGATTTAGTAATTCTGCAGTTGCACTAGTAGCCGCAGCTCTTTTCCTAGCGGCAGCCATGCAAATTACGAATTTACATAAACGTCTTGCGCTTTGGATACTTTCACTAGTTGGGACAAAAACGAAAGCCATTGTATTCGGTGCTATTTTAGTATCTATTGCACTCGCATTCTTTGTCCCTTCTGCTACTGCACGTGCAGGCGCAGTTGTACCAATACTACTCGGAATGGTAGCAGCATTTGGTTTACCACGTGATAGTCGACTTGCTGCTTTACTAGTCATTACTTCTGTACAAGCTGTTTCCATTTGGAACATCGGTATTAAAACGGCAGCAGCTCAAAATATGGTCGCTTTAAATTTCATCAAAGAACAATTCGGTGTAGATATTTCTTGGGGTGCTTGGTTACTTTACGCTGCCCCCTTCTCAATCATCATGTCAGTGGCTCTATTTTTCATTATGATTACACTAATTAAACCTGAAACAAGTAATATTGAAGGTGGTAAAGAAGTAATCAAAAAACAGCTTGCGGAACTTGGTCCATTAAAAGCTCCCGAAATTCGATTAATCATCACATCGGTAGTTTTACTATTTTTCTGGGCAGCAGAGGGTAAACTCCACCCATTCGATACGACAACCGTCACAATCGTTGCAATCGCCATTTTATTAATGCCAAAAATCGGAGTCTATTCGTGGAAGCAAGTTGAGCCTCATATTCCTTGGGGAACAATTATCGTCTTTGCAGTAGGAATTATGCTAGGAACAGTCTTGCTTAATACTAAAGGTGCATCGTGGTTATCAGATAAGGTATTCGGTTCACTCGGTTTAGATTCTATGCCAATTCTTGCAACAATTGCGCTTGTCACTTTATTTAATATTCTTATTCATTTAGGCTTTGCGAGTGCAACAAGCTTAGCATCTGCACTTATACCAGTATTTATCGTTTTAGCCTCAACATTAACGGCTAATGTCGATCAGGTTGGTTTCGTTATCGTGCAACAATTCGTTATTAGCTTTGGCTTCCTCTTACCTATTAGTGCACCGCAAAATATGCTTGCCTATGGTACAGGAGCCTTTACAACAAAGGATTTCTTAAAATCTGGTATTCCATTAACGATTATTGGATACATCCTAGTTCTTCTATTCTCCGCAACATATTGGAAATGGATTGGCTTATTGTAAAAAGCAGCTAGGGTTTTCTTTGGACACCTGAGCACTTGAGAGGGTTACCTGATCACTTACCGGGGTTACCGATCACTTCGCGGGGCTACCTAAGCTTTCGGGACAACATTAATAACAATCAAAAGCCTTGAAGGAACAGGTCAACTGTCCTTCAAGGCTTTTATTACTTTATTATTTCAATAAAGCAGGGTTCTTCATCGTACCATTTTTTGCGTAATTCACATGCCAGGAAAGCGCTTTTTCTAGTTCGTGTGGCGTATGGTGCCCACCTGTTGCTTCATTGGCATCGTTAAAATACTTCCATAATTGCTCACGATATTCCGGGTGTGCACAGTGATCGATAATGAGCCCAACCCGTTCTTTTGGAGCCAGCCCACGTAAGTCTGCTACTCCCTGCTCTGTTACGATAACGTCTACATCATGCTCTGTATGGTCTACATGCGATACCATTGGAACGATACTAGAAATATTTCCGCCTTTCGCGTAAGATTTTGTGACGAAAATACCTAATCGTGCATTACGTGCAAAGTCTCCAGAGCCACCGATTCCATTCATCATTTTCGTGCCAGAAACATGCGTAGAATTCACATTCCCATAAATATCTACTTCGAGTGCTGTATTAACAGAAATTAACCCGAGTCGGCGAATAATTTCTGGTTGGTTTGAGATTTCTTGCGGACGTAATACTAGCTTATCTGCATACTTTTCAAAATCACCATAAACTCGGTTTCCTACTTCTTCGGAAAGGGTAATAGAAGTAGCAGATGCGAAGTTTACTTTTCCTGCATCAATTAATTCGAATACTGCATCTTGCAGTACTTCTGAATATACTTCTAAGTTCTCAAACTCAGAATCTCTAAAACCTAATAAAACGGCGTTTGCAACTGAGCCTACACCGGATTGAATTGGTCTTAAGCTTGTTGTTAAACGACCTACTTTAATTTCTTCTCGTAGGAAATTTAATAAATGATTGGCCATAATATCTGTTTCTTCATCTGCAGGAACAATCGTTGATGGCGCATCTAAAATATCTGAAATCACTATGCCCTTTACTTTATCTAAATCTAGTGGTATGCCAATTGCGCCAAGCCGATCGGATACATTTTGTAATGGAATTGGATCACGTTTTCCCTGTGGACCTGGTACAAAAATATCATGGACACCCTCTAATGCATCAAGCTGAGCTACGTTCAACTCAATGATTATTTGGTCTGCTTCTTGCACAAAAATCGGAGAGTTACCAACTGAAGTTGTAGGAATTAGTAAGCCGTCTTCTGTAATAGCAGCTGCTTCAATAATCGCAAAATCAATAGGACCAATAATGCCTTGACGTACTAACTCCGCATTATGTGAAAGATGAGCATCAACAAATGCGATTTCACCACTGTTGATTTTGTTACGAATACCAGCATCCGCTTGGAAAGGTCCACGTTTACGAATAACGCCAGCTTCCGCTAAGTATTGGTCAACCTCTGGACCAAGTGATGCACCTGTATACACATCTACCTGGAAGCTCTCTTTTTTAGCTTTCTCCACAAGTGCAAGAGGTACCACTTTAACATCACCAGCACGTGTAAACCCGCTCATTCCAAGTACCATACCATCTTTAATCCAAGATGCTGCTTCTTCTGCTGTTACAACCCTGCTCCGTAGCTGTTCATTACGAAGCTTTTTCGCCAACTTTTCTGCCATCCCTTATTCCTCCATCCGACTTTATTTTTATTCAACTAATTACTCGGTTTAATCCACTGGTATAGTCATCCAATTATTAGAAATCTAACCAAATAAACCGTCCATACATAATTTTAAACTATTTAGAATTTTTAATCTATAACTAACAAAATATTTTATTATACGAGAGATTTTATGCATTCGTAAATTATCTGAAAATAACTTCAACATCGAAAAAATTCGATTTTGAAGACGAAGCGTGATATGCTCTTGGTATATATAAAGGGAAAAAGGAGATTTTATAAATGGTTAAAGAACTATTACGGAACCACTCTTCGGTTCGTATTTATGATGGAAATCCGATTTCAAAAGAAATTATTGAAGAATTAATTGCTACTGCACAAATGGCTGCTACATCACATTTTGTACAAGCTTATAGTGTCATTTGGGTAACAGATGCCGAGAAAAAAGAAAAATTAGGATTGCTCTCTGGTAATCCTCGTCAATACGAAACTTCTGGCGGTGCCTTTGTCTTTTGTGTAGATTTCAAACGTCTTCAATCAGCAGGTAAATTAGAAGGTGTAGACATTGTAGCTGATTCGGCAGAAAACGTACTTGTTGGAGTAGCCGATGTATCATTATTCGCACAAAACTTTGTCGTTGCCGCAGAATCTATGGGATATGGAATTTGTTACATTGGAGGAGTGCGTAATAAGCTTGAAGAAATAAGCGAATTATTCAATCTACCTGACTATGTTTTCCCACTATTCGGCTTAACAATTGGAGTTCCTGCTCGTCGCAATGAAGTAAAACCTCGTTTACCTGTCGCAGCAGTATTACATGAAAATGAGTACAATGCAGAAAAATACGAGGAGCTTTTACCAGCTTACAACGACACAATGGAAGCATACTACAATTCTCGCTCATCCAATCGAAAAATTGATAACTGGACAAAGCAAATGGCTGATTTTTTAATTGAACAACGCCGTCCTCATATCAAAGATTTCTTAGCGAAAAAGGGTTTTAATTGGAAATAATTTCATCAGCAAGCTATGTGGAGTTACTATCTTATGATAATAACTCCACTTTTTTATGTTTTGTTTAATTGGATTGTAGATGAGCGGTTTCAAGTATCATTATCAGAAATTTTAAAAAGATGCTAAAATTAAATAAATAGAATAGGAGGAAAATAAATTGATTACATTAAAACCTATGAACCAAGAGGAGTTCAAACAATATATTAGTTATGCAATTGAAGACTACGCAAAAGACAAGATCGCTTCCGGAAATTGGACTGAAGATGAAGCGCTTGACTTGTCGAGGGAATCATTTGAACGACTACTACCACAAAATGAGAAGACCGAGAATAATCATTTATTCTCTATCTTTCACAACGATATCTTAGTTGGAATGATTTGGATTTCGCAAAAGGCGCCTACAAATCCTAATGAAGGTTTTATATATGATTTTGTGATTTTTGAACAATATCAAGGGCAGGGGTATGGCAAGAAAGCAATGAAAGAAGCTGAAATTATTGCTAAAGAGTTAGGTATGAATAAAATTGGTCTAAACGTTTTTGGTCATAATAAAATTGCACGTGGCTTATATGAAAAAATGGGTTATGAAATTACGAATATTACAATGGCTAAAATGATTTGATAATGCAACACCAAAGCCCAAGTACTAATTAATTTTGAGCCTGGGCTATATAATGTCGACACTTCTTCAACTAATAAGGTAGGGTTAACGTTTACTAAAAAATTGCAAACAAAAAAGTCGAGGAATAAATCCTCGACTTTTTCAGGTGCCTAGCGACGTCCTACTCTCACAGGGGGAAGCCCCCAACTACCATCGGCGCTAAAGAGCTTAACTTCCGTGTTCGGTATGGGA
>NZ_JBGCCF010000035.1:0-52997 GCF_041262385.1 Lysinibacillus sp. RC46
TTCCGTCACTTTGGCTCTTCTTTCCATCACTCTGTCGGGGCTATCCATGATTTTGGCTGTTCTATCCACGACTTTGGCGGGGCTATCCACGATTTCGGCTGTTCTATCCACGACTTTGACGATTCTTTCCGTCGCTTTGGCCCTTCTTTCCGTCACTCTGTCGGGGCTATCCATGATTTTGGCTGTTCTATCCACGACTTTGGCAGGGCTATCCATGATTTTGGCTGTTCTATCCACGACTTTGACGGTTCTTTCCGTCGCTCTGTCTTCTATCCGTCTCTTCAGGGTAGCTTTCCGTCGCTTTGACGTTTCTTTCCGTCACTTTGGCTCTTCTTTCCGTCACTTCGGCCTTTCTATCCGTCACTCTGTCTTGTATCCGTCTCTTCGAGGGTGCTTTCCGTCGCTTTGACGTTTCTTTCCGTCGCTTTGACGTTTCTTTCCGTCGCTTTGGCTCTTCTTTCCGTCGCTTTGGCTCTTCTTTCCGTCACTTCGGCCTTTCTATCCGTCGCTCTGTCTTGTATCCGTCACTTCGAGGGTGCTTTCCGTCGCTTTGACGTTTCTTTCCGTCACTTCGGCCTTTCTATCCGTCGCTCTGTCTTGTATCCGTCTCTTCGGGGGTGCTTTCCGTCGCTTTGACGTTTCTTTCCGTCGCTTTGGCTCTTCTTTCCGTCACTTCGGCCTTTCTATCCGTCACTCTGTCTTATATCCGTCACTTCGAGGGTGCTTTCCGTCGCTTTGACGTTTCTTTCCGTCGCTTTGGCTCTTCTTTCCGTCGCTTTGGCTCTTCTTTCCGTCTCTTCGACTCTTCTTTCCATCACTCTGTAGGGGCTATCCACGATTTTGACGTTTCTATCCACGATTTCGGCTGCTTTATCCACGACTTTGACGATTCTATCCGTCGCTTTGACCATTCTTTCGATCACTTCGCCGGTGCTTTCCGTCACTTTGGCCCTTCTATCCGTCACTTCGATGGTTCTTTCCGTCGCTCTGTCTTCTACCTGTCACTTTGGAGGGCGCTTTCCGTCGCTTTGATCACCTTGGCTCTTCTTTCCGTCGCCCCAATCTTCTATCCGTCGCTCCATCTTCTATCCATCACTTCGACCTTTCTATCCGTCTGAATCTAAAAAAGGGCTACCTCACAATTGAGGCAGCCCCATTTCTTATTGAATAACGCCTAGCTCACGACCGACTTTTTCATAGATTGCTAGAGCGTCGTCCAGCATTTCTTTTGTATGTGCCGCTGTAGGCATGTTACGAACACGTCCTGTGCCTTTTGGAACCGTTGGGAAAACGATTGATTTAGCGTAGACGCCCTCTTCAAATAGGCGACGTGAAAATTCCTGCGTAAGCTTTTCATCACCAATAATACATGGTGTAATTGGTGTTTCAGATGCACCGATATTAAAGCCTAGCTTAGCAAGACCCGCTTTTAAATAATCGCCATTTTTCCACAACTTATCGTGAAGCTCTGTTGAGTCAATCAGCATTTGTACTGCTGCTGTAATTGCTGCTACATCACCTGGTGGTAATGCTGTTGAGAATAAAAATGGACGAGAACGTACTTTTAGCCAGTCAATTAAATTTTTCTTACCTGCTACATATCCACCAACAACACCAATTGCTTTAGAAAGTGTACCAATTTGGAAGTCAATTTCTTTTTCTAAACCGAAATGCTTCACAGTACCCTTTCCTTTACCTGTTACGCCTGATCCGTGTGCATCATCGACGTATGTTATTAAATCAAACTCTTTCGCAATCTCAACGATTTCTGGTAATTTTGCAATATCACCGTCCATTGAGAATACACCATCAGTAATGACCATGACTTTATTGTATAAGCCTGATTCTTTTGCTTCCTTTGCCTTCGCACGTAAATCGTCCATATCTGAGTGATTAAAGGCAATGATTTTCGCACGTGATAAACGACAGCCATCAATAATCGATGCATGGTTTAATTGGTCTGAAAGAATCGCATCATTTTTATCCATAACAGCTGAAATAGCTGCCATATTACAGTTAAAACCTGATTGGTAAGAGATCGCTGCTTCTGTACCTTTAAATTCAGCAAGCTTTTCCTCTAATTTTACATGTAAATCAAGTGTGCCATTAATTGTACGAACTGCTCCAGCTCCTACACCGTATGTCTCAATTGTTTCTTTAGCAATACGCTTTAACTCTGCATTCGTTGCTAAGCCAAGATAGTTGTTTGATGATAGATTAATTAGATTTTTGCTACGTACCTGAATAATTGGTCCGTTTGCTCCCTCTACTGGATCAATTTCATTATATAAGCCTTGATCGTGTAAGGCTTTTAGGTTTTCATCTAAAAATGCATTCAATACTTTTGACAAGCGTATCATCCTTTCCTAGGAACACTATTCTAGTTCCTAGTGTAGCACAAGCATACTATTAGAAAAATTACTTTGTTAATCTTTCGAATAGTGGGGCAGTTTTTTCTCGCCAAAGGGATGATGATATACAATTATCTAATAATCGACGGACAGTATACTCCGCTTCTGCGTAACGCTTCGAATAACCCATTGCATCCTGCATCGCCTCTTTATACTTTGCCCGAATATCTTCAATTCGAACTTCTGCTTCCTGTGAAATTGCGCAATGTTTCCCTATATCGAAAATTTCATCCCCTAGTCTTCCGTCCTGTGGGTCAAAGATATGAGGCTCTGTACTATCAAAAATACAGAAATTCAATTCCGGGATAATAACCATGTCAACCGAGTTTGAATCCAAGCCACACCAAATAATTTGTGCATCGAGTCCTCTTGCATTTGCTTCGTCTGCTAAACCTTTCATTAAAGAAGATTTACCTGTACCTGGCTTCCCTTTGATCATCAATCTTTTAGATACATTTTTTGTTATGCTATCTACTGTATTTTCGGCGCCTCTCGGTGTTAATGTTCCGAGTAAGCGATGGGTGCGCATTCCTGTTTTGTTTAAGACGATTGATTGGAAAACATCTGTCTTTAAATTTTCAACCTGATCATTCAACGCCTGCCAGTTCATACAACTCTGAGTGACTACTTCCCAATCATCATGGATCTTTATAGCATTATTAAGCTTCGAAATACACTTCTCACACCATGACTCTCGTTCCGTCATTGCATCAGCGAGCTGTTCGCCGACCCTTTCAAGCTGAATTTCTTCTAAGCAATCATAAAATGACATCACCCGATGCTTTGTTCCAAGGAAAACCGGTTCAATCCCCCACCCCGATGACCATACAAATAGTCGATTACATCCTTGAACATACACTGCCTCAACAATATCCTCCAGCAAAGCATGCTTGAACCACTCCACTGCAAAGCCTTGCTTCACATAAAAATACCCAAGCTCTTTAAGAAGCTCTGATCCTTTAAACGTCGGTGCACCCTGCAAAATATAAACTAATTCAGCCTCATCCATCATTTCTTTATATAAATGTTTAATTCCTTGCCCAGTCAGTGCGTGTCCATAATAGTAGGTCACATTTCCGTTCAATTTCGATCCCCCTTTATCTTATGCCTTGCATTATATGAAGGAACCTTAAAAAAAATGAAGAGCTACTTTTATTTTTTACAAATAAAAGTAGCTTCTTATTTAATAGAATGGCTTCATGCCCTCTATATTACCAATACACTTCATCAATACCTTTCGACAATAAGGTAACGAATATTGCACAATATAGCCTGATGTTAAAGCAATCATCACAGTGCCAACGCCAACAGGACCTCCGAGTAACCAGCCAAGAATTGTTACAAGCACCTCGATACCCATTCGTGCTGTTTTAATCGTTCCTCCAAATTTTTCAACAAGAATCATCATTAATGTATCCCGAGGACCTGCCCCCATATTCGGAGCAATATACATACCACAGCCAAAACTTAAAACAAATAAACCTACCACAAAATAAGTTATCTGTATGCCATAAATATTTGTTGACGGCAATAGCCAATTAAAAACATCTATAAAAGATCCGATAAGTAGCATATTGAGCCATGTCCCGATTTTTGGCCATTCTCTTAAAACAATTGAAGTTGAAATAACAATTAAAAGCCCTGTTAAAATAGACCATGTACCAATTGATAAACCCAAATTCTGAAATAAACCCACATGCAACACATCCCAAGGGCTCGTTCCTACGATTTTCCCTTTAATGGACATTGTAATTCCAAGCGACATCACTATTAAGCCACCAATAAAAAACGTCCAACGCCACCCCGTAATTTTCCTCATTTCATATCCTTCTCTCTATGTATGATATTGCTCTAACAGCACCCTATTTTCTACAAAAATCCTACTCTTACTTCCTGACAACTTAAATAAAAAAACTACCCAGCATATCATTCTTGGGTAGTGATAATTGGTGCGAGCTTTGCCTTTGTTGCAGCGACTAAATCATCTAGTTGTACATGGATTTGCATGCCGATTTTCCCGGCACTTACAATAATACTTCCTTGCTCTTGAGCCGACGCGTCGATGACAGTTGGATAAAGCTTTTTCATCCCGATTGGAGAGCATCCGCCTCGTACATAGCCTGTATAGCTGAGCAACTCCTTGACAGGGAGCATGTCGATTTTCTTCTCGCCTACAACCTTTGCAGCAGCTTTTAAATCAAGCTCATCTGCTACAGGGATAACAAATACAAAAAGCTTTTGTGCACTTGCCTTTGCTACTAATGTTTTGAAAACGCGAGAAACTGGGTGACCAATTTTTTCAGCAACCGAAATTCCGTCAACTTGGCCGTCACCAGTCTCATATTCAATTACTTCGAACTGTATTTTTTGTTGCTCCAACAATCTTATAGCATTCGTTTTTGCATGCTTTGCCTTAGCCATGTTAAAAAACTCCCATCTGCAGCATTAGGCTATCATGGAGAACATAGAGTCACTTCCTGGTGGATAGCCATCTTTCGCCATTTGTATATGAGTAGCATATTTTTCAGAAGCGTATTTAAATGTTCGCGCCTTATATGCCTCTGCATAACTCTTACCGAAAATTGTATCTGCAAATGGATCCAATTTCAATTCCTTCGAAAAACGTTCTGGTACTTTAACTTCAATTACTTCACGTACAAAAGTAGGCTCATCTAGATCACTTTCATCTAGCTCTTGGCCATTTAATTGTGCTTGCATTTGTTGTATTTGAGCATTTGCACTTGCCGCTACACGAAAATCTTGTGGTGATGGCTGCGCGGGTGCTAGCGCTGTATTCCTCACCTGATCTAAAATTTGTAACGTCTCCTCATCTACATGCTCTAACTGTGAATTTTCAAGAGCTTCAGGCTTTTGCGTTTGCTCATGAGCGAGCACATTCTTTTTCGTTTGTTGCAAATCTTGAATGATTGCTTGCTGTTGAGGCGTGACTTCGTTTGCTTCCTCTTTTTGTTGCTCATAGAGTTCTTGATCTGTATGCCCTAAAAGTAAATTTTCTAGCTCAAGCAATAACGGATTTTTCTTTGGCTGAAAATACAGTGAGTTTTTTCGATATGCATCACCCGCTTGTTTTCGCTGTAAAATCTTTTTACGATTATACTGTGATGTAATTCTTTCTTGTTCTATTAAACTTGATAGTTTCATATAAATTCACCTCGGCTTTCTTATTTAATATGCAAGTTAAATAATAGATATGATAATCTCTTCTCTAATAGTTTCTGTACACTAATTATCGGAATTTTCTTTACCAAATTCAAGAACAAATTAATACTAAGCTCCTAAAGGAATAATCCATTTTCGATAAAACAAGCACAAAGACCTATCATCAAATTCGTTTTTTCGTTCATTTATTACTGTAATATATAATTTCAATAAAAATTATTACTGTTACCACTTTATAAATGGTGTTAATTCACCACTAAAAAAACAGCCCCTCAGCAAGGACTGTTTGTTTCTATCTATCTTTTTTAGGTTTAATAAGTATACTTTTATAGGCTAAGTAACCAAGCCATGCTCCGAGTGTATTTAAAATTAAATCATCAATATCTGCCGACCCAACTGTAAAAATAAACTGGATAGTTTCTACCGCTAGACTAGAGAAAAAGCCTGCCCAAATAACTGTCCGAGCTTTACGAAACTTTTTTGATAATAACGGAAGTAAAAAGCCCATTGGGGTAAATATTAATAAATTGCCTAGTAAATTAATAATAATGATATCCAAATTAAAATACTGAGAGTAATTTATATAGCGAAGAATTGTATCAAAGGGAATAAAATTTGTGGTTAAACGCCAGTCACTATAATCAAACAGCCCTAATTCATTTAGGGAATATTCGCCATTTAATAAAATAATGATTACATTCACAAGACGATCAATGACCAGTTTATAAAAAGCTATAACGGAATAAATACAAAAAAATATCCAACCTGTTACCTTGATTGGTAAATAATATGTATCTATCAATGAACGATAAGGTAATGGTAGCTTGGCACTACCCTGTATATTATTTTTTGTCATGCCTATACCACCTACTTCCCTATATCCTCTCATCATTTTAATATGCTCCACTTCCCCAAGCAAGTGGTAATAATAAGATGGGTAAAGCGTTTTAAAGCATACTAGCATATTAGGAGTACTTTTTCCCCCTATACTATACGTTTGTCCAGGTTCAATTAGAAAGACAAATAAACAAATTTTAACAAAATACCCCCTCAGATGAACAAAAAAAGCTGCCTCAATTTAACTGAGACAGCATTCTTTCAGACTTTATACTGGATTTACTCCGTGCTTACGTTCTGAGAATAATAAGTACTTCGACATATACAGCTCTAAACGTGATTCAAGTGCTTTTCTTAAATCATTTGGCTCAATAACATCGTCAATGATTAGCTCTGAAGCTAGACGATAAACATCGATTTCCTCTTGATATTCCTTGCGTTTCTCTGCAATAAAGCTCGCTTGCTCCTCTTTTGGAAGTTCAGCAATTTTATTTGCATATACTGCGTTGACCGCTGCCTCCGGGCCCATTACAGCAATTTGTGCGTTGGAAAGCGCAATACAGCAGTCTGGCTCAAAAGCCGGACCTGCCATTGCATACAGCCCTGCACCATATGCCTTACGAACAATGACCGTTAATTTAGGGACAGTCGCCTCACTCATGGCAAAAATCATTTTCGCACCATGGCGTATAATCCCAGCTTTTTCAACTTGCGTACCAATCATAAAGCCTGGTACATCTGCAAGGAAAAGAAGCGGAATATTGAAAGCATCACAAAGAGAAATGAACTTTGCTGCTTTATCAGCTGAATCATGGAACAAAACGCCACCCTTTACGCGCGGTTGATTGGCGATAATTCCAACGGATTGCCCATTAATGCGCCCTAATCCAGTAATTAATTCTGGAGCGAATAATTTTTTCACTTCACAAAACGAATCTTCATCAATAATACGTTCAATTAGTTTATACATATCAAAAGGAACGTTTTGATTTTTTGGTATTAGCTCTTCAATCGATTTATCAAATGAAGCTGGTGGCTTTGGAGCCTCTACCTTACCGCGCTCTGCATAATTATTCGGGAAGTAGCTCAAATATTTACGAGCATAGGCAATTGCTTCCTGCTCGCTTTTAGCAAGTACATCTCCGCAACCGGAAACAGAACAGTGCATTTTCGCTCCACCCATCGTTTCCAAATCTACCTTCTCACCAATAACCATTTCCGCCATACGCGGGGATCCTAAATACATCGATGCATTGCCCTCTACCATGACCACAATATCGCAGAATGCAGGGATATAGGCACCTCCTGCTGCAGAAGGTCCAAACAGTAAACATATTTGAGGGATTTTACCTGAAAGCTTTACCTGATTATAGAAAATGCGTCCTGCTCCTCTTCGACCAGGAAACATTTCTAATTGGTCAGTAATACGTGCACCTGCCGAATCGACTAGATACAGTAATGGGCAATTTAGCTTTTCGGCTGTTTCTTGAATACGAATCATTTTTTCTACTGTACGTTTACCCCAAGAGCCAGCTTTAATCGTCGAATCGTTTGCTAATACACAAACAGTACGGCCATGGATTTTACCGATTCCTGTTACAACGCCATCTGCCGGTAAGTCACCAGCTAAGCAGTTTGCGTACAAGCCATCCTCTGATTGCAGCCCATCATCTAATAATAATTCGAGTCGTTCACGTACAAATAGTTTTCCTTGCTGCGCATTTTTATCGTGATATTTTGGTAGACCACCTGCTAAAATTTGTTCCTTCATTGTTTTAGTCGTATTTTCTGTCGGTACATTGCTCATATTTAATTCCTCCTTTTGCCCATTCGGTTACGCCTTAACATAATTGCGATAGCACTTCGTATAACTTCTTCCTTACATTACAATAATCGGTTCATCACCCTAGCGTGGGGTTGATTTCCGTTACGGCTGGACGCTTTCCTGGGGGCGTCCGATGAGCCGCTTCACTCGCGGGGCTCGCTCCAGGGTCTCATCTGTGACGTTGATCCCCAAGGAGTCGCCAGCCTCCACTCCAATCAACTTATACATGTGGCATACTTTTAAAAAATATATCCACAACTTTTTGATGATGAGCATAGATTTTATTGTTTTTAAAATCCTACTTTAAAACCATTCAAAATCCTTCATCAGAGTCTTTACTTCCCTAAGTATTGCGGTGTTCGCTTTTCTTGGAAAGCGAGTAAGCCCTCTAATCGATCTTCAGTAGGAATCAGAGCATTATATGCAAGTGATTCGATTTTTAAACCCGTAGCTAAATCTACTTCAACCCCTTGATTCATGGCGATTTTCGCCTGAACTAAAGAAAGTGGAGCATTCTTTGCCATTTCGAGTGCAAGCTGCTGCGCCTTTTCAAGTACTTCATGCCCCTCATGAACATACTCCACAATACCGTAGCTTCTCGCTTCCTCTGCATTTAATCGACGTGCTGTATAAATTAATTCCTTCGCTTTTCCAATGCCAATTAGTCGTGGAAGTCGTTGCGTGCCTCCTGCCCCTGGGATGATGCCGAGAGATGTTTCCGTAAGGCCAATCTTTGCATGTGCAGCTGCAAGACGTAAATCACAGGCTAACGCTAGTTCGAGTCCGCCACCAAAAGCAACACCATTTAGTACGGCGATAACTGGTTGAGCGAGTGCTTCTACCTTTGCTACCGTCGCCCCGATTAATTGCACAATCTGCTTTACTTGTCGGTCTGGCATCCCTTTACGCTCTTTTAAATCTGCTCCTGCGCAAAAAGCTTTTTCCCCTGCTCCTGTTAGTAAGACAACTCGCACGGCCGGGTCACCGTTTATGTTGTCGAGAGTCGTGCTAAGTTCTTGGAGAAGTTGTACTGACATTGCATTCGCAGCTTCAGGTCTTGAAAGTGTAATAAGCCCAATGCAACCATCTAATAATTCAAAACGAACGAGTTGCGTCATAATTGACTTGCACTCCTTTCATTACGGGCAATCGCCATTTGTTTAGAGGCAACTGCTTTCCCTAGTTTCTGTTCAATAAATAGCGCAGCCTCTAGCACTTTATTCAGCTCTACACCCGTTTTAATACCCATTTCATCTAATAAATACAGTAAATCTTCCGTAGCTACATTACCTGATGCTCCTTTGGCATACGGACAGCCACCAAGTCCACCAAGCGCACTATCAAACTTCGTAATTCCCATTTTTAAAGATTGAACAATATTCGCTAGTGCTGTGCCACGTGTATCATGAAAATGCATCGCGAAATTTTCCGCAGGGTATCTTTTTAGCAATTCTTCTAAAAGACTTTCCACCTGTGTCGGTACACCAACACCAATCGTGTCACCCAGCGAAATTTCATCGACACCCATTTCTAATAATTTTTCTGTTACTCGTAAAACCTTTTCTGGTTGTATGTAGCCTTCATACGGGCACCCAATTACCGTTGAGATATAGCCTCGTACATTTTTATGCGCTGCCTTTGCCCCTACCACAACTTCCTGTAATATCGGAAATGTTTCATTAATCGATTTATTAATATTACTTTGATTATGGCTTTCACTTGCCGACATAAACACGCTCACTTCATCTACTTCAGCCTGCAATGCACGTTCTAATCCACGCATGTTCGGTACTAGTGCCGCATACGTGATATCTTTTTGGCGTTTAATGGCTTGAAGCACCTCCACTGCATCAGCCAGCTGTGGAATCCACTTCGGATGCACAAAAGAAGTTACCTCGATATAATTCAATCCAGTTTGACTAAGTAAATTCACTAACTGTACTTTATCGGCAGTTGCAAGATGCGTTTTCTCATTTTGCAAACCGTCACGAGGACCCACTTCCTTTAACGTGACATGCTTTGGTAGCTGCATAAAGAAACCTCCTTATTCGATTTCTAAAATATCATCATCAACGTTAATGAAATCCCCTTCGTTCGCAATGATTTTTGTGACCACGCCATCTTCTTCTGCTGCAATAGGAATCTCCATTTTCATCGACTCTAAAATTGCCACATCTTGTCCTGCTGTCACTTTCTCGCCCTCTGCTACAACGATTTTCCATACTGTTCCTGCCATGCTCGCTTTAACTGTTGCCATTGTAAATCCCTCCAAATGTATGAATGTACGTCTAGCGCATTCGCACTAATATTTAAGTGCGAATGCTTTAATTTATTTTGTCTCTGCTAATTGCGGTAGATAATATTCTTCTACAAATTTAGTTGTTGTATAGCCCTTTAAAAATTGTTCATGTGTGACTGTTTTCAGTAGCATTGGAATATTTGTTTGAATTCCTTCTACTTTATACGCTTTAAGCGCCTCGATAAGTCGTTCACACGCAATTGCTCGTGTTTCTCCCCACACTACTAATTTGCTAATCATCGGATCGTAAAAAGGTGTTACCGAAGTGCCAGCCTCTACGCCACATTCATGGCGAATACCTTCACCTGTTGGTAATTCAAAAGCCGTGATTGTGCCTGGAGAAGGGAAAAAGGTCGAAGGATTTTCGGCGTAGATGCGTACTTCAATCGCATGCCCTTTTCTTTGAATACTATCGCGCGTAAATGCTAATGGTTGTTTTGCCGCAATCTTTAATTGCTCCTCTACAAGATCCAGTTTCGTAATTTCCTCAGTCACCGGATGTTCCACTTGTAAGCGTGTATTCATCTCTAAAAAATAAAAGTTTTGCTCCGCATCTACTAAATACTCAATCGTTCCAGCATTCACATATCCAATATGCTGAACTGCCTTGACTGAAGCATCTAACATACTTTTTCTTGTTGCTTCAGAAATGAAAGGAGATGGTGCTTCCTCAACTACTTTTTGATTTCTACGTTGAATCGAGCACTCCCGTTCAAATAGTGGTACGACATTGCCATCATGATCCGCAATAATTTGTACCTCGACGTGATGAGGATTAGCAATAAATCGTTCCATATACATCGTGCCATCACCAAAGAATGACTGTGCACGCTTTTGATTTCCTTCAAAGGCTTTTGCCAATTCTTCTGCATTTTCTACGAGCTGCATTCCGATACCCCCGCCGCCAGCAGAAGCTTTTAACATAATCGGATAGCCTAGACGGGCAGCAATTTCAATAGCTTCTGTTACATCTTTCACCGGTGTCTCTACGCCTTCAACAATTGGTACACCTGCTGCCTTCATTGTTTTTCGGGCTTCTAATTTACTCCCCATCGAAGCAATCACGTCCGCGCTTGGCCCAATAAAAACTAAGCCCGCCTCTGTACAACGTTTAGCAAACTCAGCGTTTTCTGATAATAAGCCATAGCCTGGATGAACAGCTTCAGCACCGCTTTCCTTCGCTACTTCAAGAATACGATCAATATTTAAATAACTTTGTGCAACAGGTGGTTTTCCGATACAGAACGCCTCATCCGCTTCCTTAACATGTAAGCTTTCAGCGTCTGCCTCGGAATACACCGCAACTGTTAGGACATTTAGTCGTTTGCATGTTCTAATAACACGCCTTGCTATCTCCCCACGATTTGCAATTAAAACCTTTTTGAACATAACACCGGCCCCCTTCTTACTTCACTGCTGGAACAAAACTCTCTCGTAATCTATACTTTTGAACTTTTCCTGATGCAGTCATCGGATAGTCGTCGATAAAGAAAATATGTCGTGGTATTTTATGTCTAGAGATTTTATCCCGACAATAATCTCGAATTTCTTCCTCTGTTGCCTGCTCTTCTTCACGCAAAATGATCCAAGCTGCCGCTTCCTCTCCATAAACAGGATCAGGAACACCTGCAACCTGTACATCTGCAATTTTCGGGTGTGTGTAAAGGAATTCTTCAATTTCTCGAGGAGATATATTTTCACCGCCGCGAATAATCATATCTTTTAAACGCCCTGTTACACGTACATAGCCCGCCTCATCCATCGTTGCCAAATCCCCGGTATGCAGCCAACCAGCCCCATCAATTGCAAGAAGCGTTTCTTCTTGGTTTTTATAGTAGCCTTTCATGACGTGGTAGCCTCTCGTACATAGCTCCCCTTGCTCATTTTGCGCAGCTTCTTCGTCTGTACCAGGAACGACGATTTTAACTTCCAGATTCGGCAATGCACGGCCAACAGTTTCTACCTTTAACAATAGCGGGTCATCTGCTCTCGTTTGTGTAATAACAGGTGAGGATTCTGTTTGTCCGTAACAGATCGTAACATCCTTCATTCCCATTTTGTCGATCACGGCTTTCATCACCTCAATAGGACAATTAGAGCCTGCCATTACTCCAGTGCGTAACGTTGATAGATCGAAAGACGAAAAATTCGGTAAATTAAGTTCGCTAATGAACATCGTTGGTACACCATGTAACGCTGTACATTTCTCTTTTTCAACTGTTTGTAGCACTTCAGTAGGTGAAAATTCCTGCACTGGTACCATCGTCCCGCCACTAGTCGTAATCGCTAATGTGCCAATTACACAGCCAAAGCAATGGAAGAATGGAACAGGGATGCATAAGCGATCTTCGTATGTTAAACCCATACATTCTGCAATATTAATCGCATTATTAACTAAGTTATAATGCGTTAACATAACACCTTTTGGAAAACCTGTTGTTCCCGAAGTATATTGAACATTAATAACATCATCATAATGAAGCTCTTGCTGCCTTTGATCTAATTGCTCCTCCGTTATTTGCTTTGCAGCCGATAACACATCAGACCAGTTTAGCACTCCGGGGTATTTTGTCTCGCCAATTAAAATAACATTTTTCAATAAAGGCAGTCGCTTTGATTGCAAATTACCCGGTTCACAATGTTCAAGCTCTGGACATAACTCTTGCAGTGTATTCATAAAAGAATGGTCTCGATAATTTTCAATTAAAATAATCGTTTTTGCATCGGATTGCTTCAATAAATATTCCAACTCGCTTGAGCGATAATTCGTGTTGACAGTGACGATTGGAGCACCCATTTTACCTGTACCAAATTGCAGCTGTACCCATTCCGGGACATTGGTCGTCCATACTGCAATATGCTCGCCCTTCTCTATTCCAAGAGCCATTAACCCTCTAGCTACTAAACGACTTTGCCGATTGAGCTCCTCGTAGGTCATTCGTAAATTCCTGTCTGCATACACTAATGCTTCCCGCTGTGGATATTTTTCCGATTGTTCGTCTAGCAATTGACCAATAGTTTGATACACAAGTTCTGCCATGAAAATCCTCCTTTTATGCTATTTAAGAAATTAACAGCCAATTAAACGAGAAATAACGAGACGTTGAATTTCAGACGTTCCCTCACCGATTTCCATTAACTTAATGTCACGCAGATGACGCTCTACGTCGTATTCTTTCATATAACCTGAACCGCCATGAATTTGAATGGCTTGATTACAAGTCCGGAAGCCCATTTCAGAAGCAAATAATTTTGCCATTGCCGCTTCCTTACCGAACGGTTTCTTTTGATCTTTAAGCCATGCCGCCTTATGTACTAACGTACGTGCAAGCTCTATCTCCATTGCCATATCGGCCAATTTAAATTGTATTGCCTGTAGTTTTGAAATGGGTGCACCAAATTGTTCACGTTCTTTTGCGTATTTTAATGATTTCTCATAAGCTGCCTGTGCAATTCCTACAGATAATGCAGCAATGGAAATACGCCCTCCGTCTAAAGTATTTAAAAATTGGCTAAATCCGCGTTTTTCATCCCCTAAAAGATTAGCCCTTGGTACACGAACATTTTGCAAAATAATCTCACATGTATTGGAACCACGTACGCCCATTTTGTCGTAATTGCAGTTGATCGTTACGCCAGGAGTATTAGTTGGCACAATGATAGCTGAGATAATTTTTTTACCATCTTCACGTTTACCTGTCACTGCAGTCACAATAATTTGACGTGCATGGCCAGCATTTGTGATCCAGCATTTTTCACCATTAATGATGTAATCATCACCATCAATTACGGCTGTTGTACGTGTCCCACCAGCATCTGAACCTG
This sequence comes from Lysinibacillus sp. RC46, assembly GCF_041262385.1. Classification (NCBI taxonomy): domain Bacteria; kingdom Bacillati; phylum Bacillota; class Bacilli; order Caryophanales; family Bacillaceae; genus Lysinibacillus; species Lysinibacillus sp. RC46. The sequence goes on from NZ_JBGCCF010000035.1 coordinate 14,378, forward strand.
CATTGGGCTCTGTTAGACCAAACGAACCTAATGTTTCTCCCTTCGCTAACGGAACAAGCCATTCCTGCTTTTGCTCCTCTGTACCGAAATTATAAATAGGCGAAGCACCTAGGCTAACTGCTGCTGCATAGCTTAATCCTGTGCCGCCACACGCACGACCGATTTCTTCAACAGCAAGTGCGTAAGAAACAGTATCTCCGCCTGAACCGCCATACTCTTCAGGAAACGGAATACCTAATAAGCCTAGCTCTGCCATCTTTTCAAAGCTCTCTATTCTCATCGTCGATGTCTCGTCAACCTCACGAGCATACGGTTTAATTTCATTTTCAGCAAAATCACGTACCATGTCTCGAATCATTGCTTGCTCTTTCGTTAGTTCAAAGTTCATCCCCAGTCCCCCTAATGTTTAATGTGCCATAGCGGATTTCGTTCAGATGTCAGTTGCAATAAATAAATACCGACTAGTCGGTTTGTTTTAAATATTAATAAAACCAGTCTCTTCCTTCGCTGCTGGCTTCTCCTTAACCATAAATTGAACTGCTTCTTCCATTGCTTGTTCAGTGACAATCGCACGCAATACCATATCCGTAAAGACTTCTGTAATTTCCTCCATTGTTAATGGACCTGATTGCTTAAACCATTTGTATGTCCAGTTAATCATCCCAACAATAGCCATCGTTACAATAGTACAAGGTAGTTCTGTACGAAAATCCTTTGTTTGCTGGCCTTCCTCTATGACTTTTTGTAAAATATCCCGATATTGATCTCGTTTTTTATGAATAATTTCACTATATTCCTCTGGCAATGAACGGCTTTCCTCATAAAAAACAGTAATATGTGCTTGATACACATCAAATACTTGGGTCAGTGTTTGTAGCATCGCACATAAACGTGTAATCGGTGTATCGTATTTGTCATATGCCTCCTGCGACTGTTTAATAACATACGAAATAAATACATCGTGAATTTCATACAACAATTCATCTTTCGATTTAAAATTATGATAAAATCCACCCTTTGATGCACCGATGTATTCAACAATGCGATCAACAGTTACATTGTGATAGCCATCTTGCTGAAATAGCACTACAGAAGCGTCAACAATGCGTTGTTTTAACGTTTTCTTTACCATAGGCATCTATCATCCTTCTTTATAACTCTTTACTCCATCACTCTTTATAATTAGAAAAAGTTTTGGGTCATCACCATAATGTGTGGTTGATTTCCGTTCCTGCTGGGCGCTTTGTAGCTGACGCTTTGCTTTCGCACAGAGCTTCCTGGAGGCGTCCGATGAGCCGCCCAGCCTCCACTCCAATCAACTTACGCACATGGTATATGTTTTAGCAAAATGCCATCCCATCTATCGGTGACGAAACCTAATTTTTCTTAATTATAAAAAAACTATGACACCATTAATATAGCATTCACAAAAATTGGTGTCTAGCACCATAGTAGATTTTATTTAAAATTACGAGAATTTATTTTACATAAAGCAGAATTTTTCAAATCACCACATATCAATTTCGCCTCGGTCTAATTGTAGCTGACGCTTCGCTTTCGCACAGAAAACATTTGTAGCTGTCGCTTCGCTTTCGGTACAAGAGAGATTTGTAACTGCCGTTTCACTTACGTTACATAAAACACTTGCTGAATGAAGATACGCAAACATACAATTACTGTATGATTTCCAACTTGTTTTCATTACTAAAATCCAAAAAAAATTCTCTAGCGCTGTATAAAAACACTAGAGAATCCCAAAAACATGATTATGAAGCTTTTGGTATTTTACGTAACCACGAGATGATGATTGCAATAATTAATGCAAAGCCTAAATACCCCATTGTTGAATAAACCTTCCCAACTAATGTCGTGAACCCTACTAAACTCGCGACAAAGCCTATTAAACCAATCACCACGATACCTATTTTAAAATATTTATGATCAGGTGCTATAAAACGTACTGCAAACGCATAAAGCATCCCTACAGCTGTATTGTACATCATGCCTAATAAAGCAATGGACATTAAGATACCCACTACAGGATGAATTTGTTTTGCTAGCTCTAATGTCGGCATTGCTGCCCCACCAACTACGTCCATTTTAACGAACATAGCGATATTAATTAGTATGATTAAGACACCGAGCATTAAACCCCCAAGAAGACCGCCTAAACCAGCAATCTTGCGCTCTTTTACTGTTCCCCCCATAACAATTAACATCGCAGTACCAGCAGCTATGTTATAAGATACATAGAGAAGTGCCCCCAATATCCAATTTGAAGCCGCAGATGTTTGCTCTTGCGCTAACACATTCTGTTCTGCGATGGTTAAGTCCATTGTGAAAATGGAGTAAATTAAAATAATAAAAACGATCCCCATTAAATATGGTGTCACTAAAGCTATTATATTAATAATATTTTTTACATTTAATAGCAATGTTAAAATCGTAATGATTACCATAAAAATACTGCCAATCATCGGATTTATATTAAACATTTGCTCGAATGTTGACCCCGATCCAGCAAACATAACAACCGCAACACCAAATAAGAAGAATGTAATGACAATATCTAATAGTACCCCTACATAACGTCCCCCAATTTGATAGATAACCTCTTTATGAGAGGTCGTTTGCGAATCTGCTCCTAATTGCGCTAGACTCATCCCTAAAAAGGCAAATGCGATTGTTGCGACAATTCCCCCAGCTATGCCGTAAAGACCGAAGCTCGTAAAGTATTGCATAATTTCTTGTCCTGATGCAAAGCCAGCACCAACGATTAATCCTACAAATGCGCCACCTATCTGCCAACTTTTTTTCATAGAACACCTGCTTTTTCTAATCAATTATTTTCATAGGCTTCCTAACGAAATATCATTCTTGTACTACTCAAGCCACGTTATTTATATGTTTTCTGCGCTGCTGTGAATAAATCGATTGTCTCCCTATTCACTTCATAGCCGATCCCCGCTTTTTGCGGAACTTCAATATAACCGTCCTTCACTATAACTTCTGGATCAATGATATCTTTTTCCCAATAACGGCTTGAGCCTGCAGTATCTCCAGGTAAAATAAAATTCGATAATGTAGTTAATGCCACATTATGTGCACGACCAATACCAGACTCCAGCATGCCGCCACACCAGACCGGGATGTTATTTGCTTCACAATAATCATGTATTTTCTTCGCTTCTGTTAAGCCACCAACACGTCCAATTTTTATATTAATAATTTTAGTACTGCCTAACTCAACAGCTTTACGTGCATCTTCTAATGAATGGATACTTTCGTCTAAGCAGATTGGCGTCTCGATTAACTTTTGTAATGCAGCGTGGTCAATGATGTCATCCGACGCCAATGGCTGCTCGATCATTGTTAAATTAAATGCATCTAGCTGTTTAAGTGTTTCAGCATCTGTGAGACGATAAGCTGAGTTCGCATCCGCCATAAACGCCACATCAGGGAACGTTTCACGTAATGTACGCATTACTGCCACATCCCAACCTGGCTTAATTTTGATTTTCATTCGTTTATAGCCTTCATTCACAAAGCCATCTACTACCGCTACTAAATCCTCGATTGATTGTTGAATACCGATACTGATCCCTACCTCAATATTGTCCTTCTTGCCACCAAGTGCCGCCGCGAGAGATTGATTCGTCTGTTGGGCATAAATATCCCAAATAGCACCTTCTATCGTTGATTTCGCCATATTATTTTTACGAATCGGTTTAAATAGCTCATTGACCTCATCTGGATGCTGAAGCTCTTTATTTAAAATAAGAGGAATTAAAAAATCTTCTAGCATATGCCAATTCGTTTGCAATGTTTCCTCGTTGTACCACGGTGAATGGAACGCTACAGATTCTCCCCAACCGATTGTCCCTGCCTCATCCTTGGCCTCTAAAACTAAAAAATCTTTATCATTAAATGTACCAAAGCTAGTTGTAAATGGTTCTTTTAATTTCATCTTTAAATGTCGAATTGTAATTTCTTTAATTTTCATATTAATTTGCTCCTTCCAGACTTAAAGTTTCTAATTTTACGAGGACATACTCGTTGTAATTTTCTTGCTGCTGCAATTGAACTGCAGCATAACCTTGTGCAAATAATCGCTGTAAAATATGTCGCGTTTTGAAACGCCATTCCAATGCTAATGTCGGGTCTTGCAGCTTCAATGCTTGAAAGTCCTTCGGCACAGGCAATGTATATAAATTTTCGTTATATTTTAAATCTTCAGTTATATCTAAGTATGGGAATCCTTGTTCATTTAGTACACAACTTGCCACTGGTACGGCATCAGTTGCATCTATTGAAACACTTTTACTTACGTAATCAGAGGTGATATACCAGCACACCTCAAAACGATCTGAAGGCAGTCCCTTATTTAAGCCATCCTGCATTTCTCCATAGCAATTTTCTATATACGTATAACAAATACCATATAATTTAGACAGATTGAGAAAACCATTTCGTGTTTCCAGCGGATCAAAGGTCCACACCATTAAATCATAGCCTCGTTCAATAGCAATAGCTTGCTGGGCATATTTTAGTTTTTCACCTATTCCTTGGGAGCGGTAATTTTCGTCTATCCCCAACATATGGGAGCATAAATAACTTTTGCCCTCTCGAAACCCCGAAAAACCGTAGCTAAAGCCAACTAATTGATCACCATCAAAGGCACCAACAACGATACCGCCATTTTTCACAGCCGTTAAAGTTTGATGAATGGGAATAGAAGGCATCCCCCAAACGTCATATTCCAATTGCTGAACTTGCTCCAGCTGTTCGATTGTCTTTATTTCCCTTATGTCAATCATCGCTATCACTTCTTTCTATTCTTTATCTCATATTCTATAAAGCTCTTAAAATAGCTCTCGTGATAATGTTCACTCCGGTAATAAGTCGCTCTCGATTAAAAGTCATTTTCGGATGATGTAATCCCGGTGTTACACCACAACCTAAGCCAAGCATTGTTGCTTTCAGGTTCGGACGTTCATACGTATAAAAATGAAAATCCTCTCCTCCAGGAGTGACGACTGGTGAAGCACATGCCCTTTCCCCAACTACGTCAACAATCGCTGAATTCATATGTTGTAATGCCTCATCATTCACTAACGCTGCAACAATATGCGCATCTACATTTAAAGAAATTTTCGCACCATACATCGCTTCTACCGATGCTTTTACACGTTCAATACCATCTGTGATAGCTTGCATTACTTCATTTGTTTGTGCTCGTGCATCGATGCTAAATGTTGCTTTCCCCGGAATAATATTCGTCGAGGTTCCTCCTGCATTAAATTGTGTCATTTTGACTGACGCAGAGACATTGGGGTCCGTCCAAATTTTTTGTAAGCCTTCGACAATCGCTGCCCCTACCTCAATAGCATTAATGCCGAGTTCAGGTCGTGCGCCATGTGCCTCTTCTCCAATAATGGTCCCAGTGAAAAGCTTTGCAGCACCATGGTACAATGCCGGGGCATATGTTCCGTCCCGCAATTCTTTTAACGGACGAACATGGACACCAAATAAGTATTCTAAATGATCGATAAGCCCCTTCTCAACGAATGCGCGAGCGCCCTGTGCTTTTTCTTCAGCAGGCTGAAAAAGAATACGTACTGCGCCAGGGAGTGATTGCTCCATATCCTTTAACACTAGTGCCGTCCCAATAGCCATCGTCATGTGGCCGTCATGACCACAGGAATGATTAGCCTTAAATTCACCATCTACTTCCTGCCATAAAGCATCAATATCCGTACGAAATCCGACTTTCGGTATCCCTTCCCCAATATCGACATACAGTCCCGTCATATCCTCAAACAACTGAGGCTCCATCTGTGCCTCCTTCAATAAATTGGCGATATATTGCGTTGTCTTCTTTTCCTGCCAGCTAATTTCCGGATGCTCATGTAGATGTGTAAAAATATCAGCCAATCTAGGCTGTAAGTTTTGTAAAACTTGATTCATTGTCTTCAACTCCATCGATTTGCTAAAAAGCTATTTTGGAAATCATCATATTTTACGCGTTGATTTTCATAATAGTCGTGATCTTGTGCAGTCATACCTGCAATCAGTGTATTTAAAAATGAAATCAGTGCTGGCATTGCGTCAATCGTAGACATTTCCTGTTGTTCATTCACAAAGGTAATCGTTGCATATTGCGTAATAGGTGCAATTTTAGAATCTGTAATACCAATAATCTCGCAATTTTTTTCTTGAATTTCAGCTGCAAATTGAATCGGCTCTTTAAAATAGCGATGGAACGATAAAATAATGACCACACTATCCTCATCGATTTCTTGTAAAGCTCTAATGATTTCACTAGTTTCAAAATCTAAAAGCATTACGTTAGGACGTAGCATATTTAACGTAAAATACAACCATTGTGCCGCTAAATGGGAAGAACCATTCCCAGCAATATAGATTTTTTTCTTCGTATGTAGCAGGTTAGAAGCACGATTAAAATCTTCCTCGTTAATGTTCTTAGCAACATTTAAAATACTCGATGCATCCTTTTCCATCGTTTTTTCATAAAAACGTGGTGTTTCAAAAAGTACCTGCTTTGATTGCAAATAATTGTGCAAGCTACTAGTATGGCCTTCATTGAATAGATGCATCGTAATCTCCCGCTGCAACTCAGCATAACCCGATAATCCTATAGCGTAGCAAAAACGGATAACCGTCGTTTCACTTACCCCCGCCTTTTCCCCCACATAAGCAGCTGAATGAACACCAACAGTCTGCAAATTTTTGAGGATAAAGATCGCTACCTTTTGCTGACTCTTCGAAAGCTCCTGATATTTATGTTGAATGACTTGTTGAATTGTTTGATTATCCATCAAAGAAGTACATCCTTTTTATTTTAGTTTTTGAAGTTTAAACTTCATTTTCATGTTACATACAGTAGCATAAATATTTTCATAATTCAATATATTTTCTGAAATTTCTGTTTATATGTGAAAATAGAAATTTTTCAATTTAATGGTGCAATATCATAACGCGGGGTTGATTTCCGTTCCGACTGGGCGCTTTGTTGCTGACGCTTCTCTTTCGCTGCAGGGTCTCGGGCCAACACGATGTTGGTCACGAAGGCGTTATCACAGGACGTGATGGTTTTAGCCTTCGTTCCTCTATTGCTGATCCCCAAGGAGTCGCCCAGTCTCCACTCCAATTAACTTATTCACATGGCATAAGAATGAATAAAATGTTATCCTCAACTGCCACTTTAGTTTCCATGTCCTTCATTTCATAATCCGAATCGCACGATGTCACAAAATGGCGCTCATATTTAGTGAAAACTAAAAAATGCACAAATGTTATTTTGATAACATTTGTGCAATAAAAAAATTTTATTTATCTAAATTAAATCCTTTTAATAGATCTGCAAAAGCATTATTTAACGGTTCTGCTTCTTTTTCTTGCTGTTTCATGTATTTCTGTACACTACGCTTATCTACTTTGCCACCGCCTTCTTTTTTACGACGGGCTTCAAATGCAGATAACTTTTCACGATAACCACATTTACATACGAAGATTTGGCCATCACCTTCACCACGTAGTTCTAGCTTTTTCTTACATTGTGGGCATCGTGCGTTTGTAACGCGTGATACGTTTTTACGATGTCCACAATCACGGTCTTGGCAGACAAGCATTTTACCTTTTTTACCGTTGACTTCAAGCATTGGCTTGCCGCAATCAGGACATGATTTTGTTGAGATATTGTCATGCTTATATTTTTTATCACTTGCTTTAATTTCAGCGACTATTTCTTGCGTGTGCTTTTTCATTTCATTGATGAACACATCTTTTTTCAACTTACCTTTTGAAATGAGCTCAAGCTTTTGCTCCCACTCGGCTGTTGTCGCAGGAGAACGTAATTCTTCAGGTACTAAGTCAAGTAATTGACGACCTTTGGATGTAATGTGAATTTCTTTGCCGCCACGTTTTTCGATTAAGAATGAATTAAAGAGCTTCTCAATAATATCTGCACGTGTTGCAACTGTCCCTAATCCACCTGTTGATTTCAAAGTATCTGCAAGCTTCTTGTCGTTCGTTTCCATATACTTCGTAGGATTTTCCATAGCTGATAGTAATGTCGCTTCTGTAAAACGTGCAGGTGGCTTTGTTTGACCAGATGTTTGGGCAATTAGCTTTGTTTTTAATACTTGTCCTTGTTCTAAACGAGGAAGCAGTTGCTCTTTGACATCATCCGTTGATTCTTCATCATCAAAACGATTTTGATATACTTCTTTCCAACCTACAACTGTAACGGTTTTCCCTTTAGCGATGAACTTCTCCTTACCGATTTGAGCTTGTACTGTTAATTGCTCATATTCTTGTGCTGGGAATAATACCGCTAAAAATCGTTTTACGACTAAATCATAAATTTTACGCTCTTTATCATTGAATGCAGATAAGTTCACATAGCCTTCAGTTGGAATGATGGCATGGTGATCGGACACTTTACTGTCATCTACAAATGATTTATTCGCTTTAACCGGTTTTGTTAAAATTTTATTCGTTAATGTACGATATTCGCCGATGCCACATGCTTTTAGACGCTCAGGTAATGTGCCTACAATATCAGATGATAAATAACGTGAATCTGTACGAGGGTATGTCAGCACTTTATGGGATTCATATAGCTTTTGCATAATATTTAATGTTTCTTTTGCCGAATAGCCAAATAATTTATTGGCATCTCGCTGTAATTCTGTTAAATCATAAAGACCTGGGGCAAATGATTTTTTAGGCTTGCGATCAATTGAGGCAATCTTTGCATCTTGATTGCCTAATGCTTTGACAATAACGTCGACTTTTTCTTTATTAAAGCTACGTGAATTACCATTTGCGTCTTGCCATGTAAGCTTTAACGAATCTGTTTGTGCTTCAATACCGTAGTACGTTTGTGCTTTAAAGTTTTTAATTTCATCTTCGCGTGCAGCAATCATCGCAACAGTTGGAGTTTGAACACGACCACAGTTCAGCTGTGCATTAAATCTTGTCGTTAATGCTCGTGTCGCGTTTAATCCGATATACCAATCCGCTTCGGAACGGGCAACAGCAGCAGCATATAAATTTTCGTAGTTTTTACCCGGTTTTAAATTAGCAAATCCTTCTTTGATTGCTTTATCTGTAACAGATGAAATCCATAAACGTTTAATTGGCTTTTTCACATTTGCTTTGTCAATAATCCATCGAGCAACTAATTCCCCTTCACGCCCAGCATCCGTAGCCACAATGATTTCGTTGACATCATTACGTGTTAATTGTGATTTGACTGCATTATATTGCTTGCCTGTTTGCTTCATCACTACTAGCTTCATTCGGTCTGGCAACATTGGAAGGTCTTCTAAATTCCATGTTTTATATTTATTATCGTAGGCTTCTGGATCAGCTAATGTCACTAAATGACCTAATGCCCAAGTAACTATATATTTGTCACCTTCTAAAAATCCGTTCCCTTTTTTATTACATTTCAAAACATTTGCTATATCACGTGCAACTGAAGGTTTTTCAGCAATAACTACACTTTTAACCATATATTTTCGTACTCCTTTACTAACTATGTACTGTCTAATATACCATAAGTTCGGGGTAGAAATTGATTAGAGCTATCTTCTTAGTCTTCATAATAGTCATTGTAGGAGAACCAAGTTAAAATGATCAGGTTCCCCACAGAGCCGATTAGACGGTTAATTTAAGGCTGTTTTTTAAAAGATTGTTGCTGTTAAAACATAAAAACAGAGTAAATCTACAAAATGTGTAGAATCAACTCTGTTTTTTTGTTTGAAATTTCGTAAATTGAATATTTAACTAAAGTACCTGTTTATCAATATTAGGATTATCAACCATCACATATAACGTAGCCCAATCGGAAACTTCTTCCCTTGTCATTTCACTTTTAAGAACTAATTTTTACAGTTGGTTGCTCCATTCTACACCACCCAGCTATCCTAAACTCAAGCCCCCGTTAGTTCAGTAAGGATTTAACAATTAGTGTTACGAATTATTTTAATGTGTTAGTTTCTCTATCTATTAGATGTTTACCTAAATCTGCATTTGCTCTTTCATAGCCAGCCGTGACTTTCCAACCAAATATATTATTCTGGATTTTCACGTTTGATGTCGTATTAATAACATCTGAACCATTTGTTCTTAATAACAAATAATAAGTATTAGAAACATCTGTTTCAACAACATCTATTAGCTGTGTAGAATCATTATCAAACACCGTTGTTATATATTTTTCAATTGCTTCATCACGAGTTGAAAAGTGAGTGGAATATTGATAAATACCAAAGGAAATAATAATTATGACCACGATTGAAAATAAGTAAATCAATAATTTTTTATACTTATTTTTCATGCTACCTCTCCTCTTTTACTTTTCTAGAAACTAATCCGACACCCTACAGAAAGTACCTACTTATTAAACTCGTTAGTTCAATAGGAATTTAATTGTTTGAACTAAACTCTATTAAATTAGATATATTGTATTCTTTTTCTATTTGTTCATTTTTATTGTTAGTCCATGACACGGTGATTTTTTCATTATTAAACGCTTTTCTAATATCATCATCATTCAAACCTTTTGTATAAAAAACAAATTCGTGGTGGTATGTTGCAAAATTTTCATTTTCATTATCCTGACTATACCATTCACCATTCCAATATCGTGTGATGTCATCTATTCCATTCAACACTTGCGGCAGATTCTCAAATTTATACATTTCGATTTTTCTTTCTTTCACTGAATCTGTATGTTCCATAGTGAAATTAAACTCAAAAATTTTAAAGTCTTCCTGCTTTGGTTCAATTAAATCTTTAGTAGCACCAATTTTTCTGTATTCTTCATCACTTACTGGAGAAACCTTGGCTTCAATTTCTATCAGTGGTGCTTTATCATTACATGCTGTTAGTAATACTAAACAAACTAACACAACGAAAATCAAACTTAATTTTTTCATAATCACACTCCAATATATTCAATATTTGGATATCCAAATTATAACATTAACTCTTCAACTAAACTGCCCCGTTAATTGAATAAAATTGCCTAATTTAAAGAGCAAATTCACGTTAATTGTGAATTTGCTCTTTTTCTATGCTTCAAAAAAATGTTTACGATGAACTGCATACTCAAACTCTCAAAACATATGTTGAGTTAACAGAATGTTCACAAAATCGAAAGGGGATGAATGAATGGATGCTCGAACTTTCAGACCTCGGAATGTGATTTGTATGACAATTGTTGTTTTTGTATCGATGTTAATTGGTTACGGTATCTATATAAATTTTATTGATGTTCCTTTTCCATGACGGCCTTACTTCTTTAATTGACTTATCAAGAATTTTCGGTTGTCTAGTATGCGCTGATCTTTTGGCTTAAATTTACGCGCTGCTTCATTATGCTGATATGCATTTTCATAAAGACGCAAGCAATTGTATAACAAGCTTAGCTGTAAATGTGGAAGCCATGTGGAATAAGCATGCTTGTGTGTAGCCATTGTCTGTTCTATAGGTTGCTGTAATGCTTGTGAATACCAGTAAATAGCCTCTTTATTTTTCGATTGCTTCATAAAAAAGTGACCGATTCGACAGCATGTTTCTGGTCTTGGTCGATCATATAATAATGATTGTAAAATAGCTTGTGTTGCTTGTTTTGAATCGTGTAGCTGTTGGTAGCAATCCGCTAAATTTAAGCAAGCTTGAATTTGATCATCAGCAGGTCCTTTTGCGGAATCTAAGAAAATATTATAGTGATTGATTGCTTCTAAAAATCGCTGATGAATTTTGAGCTCATTTGCGTAATGAAAAGTTTCTCTAGCTGAAAATGGGTGCCCTTCTTTCTTTAAACGCTCATAAATATTAATATTGCGATGAATATCACTTTTTCTTGGCAAATGTGTAATTGCTATATCACTATGATAGAGCTGGCCTGTTACGTCTAAATATTCATGGACGGCACCCTGCCACTGAAAATTACGTGCACGTTTTACGAGACGAAATCTTTTTTCACTGGATTCTACACAGCCATCTGCATCGAGCGTTACATAATAATCCATGGAAACAGCATCGACATTTGGATGATAAAGTGACTGTTTAAGTTGTAGGAACTTTTGCTGATGTTCTGTTGTGATCACGTCATCTGCATCGAGCCATAAAATAAAATCTTTCGTAGCTTGTTGAAAGGAAAAGTTTCGAGCTTTGGCAAAATCATCGCACCAGGTAAAGTCGAAAATTCGAGAGGTATAGTTTCGGACGATATTTTTTGTACGATCAGTTGAGCCCGTATCAATAATATTGATTTCATCCACTAAATGTTGAACGGAGTCTAGGCATCTTTCAATAGTACATTCTTCATTTTTAACAATCATACATAAACTAATCGTAAACATCGGTCCCCTCCTTTTTTTGTAATAATATATGCAAACTTAAAAATTTAACGAGGCTATTTACCATTTTATCTCCTAACTTTTTGAATTTATCACCCAACTTTTCCGTTTTATCGACATACGCCTCAAAAAGCACAAAAAAACGAACGCTGCACACGTTCGTTTTTTGTCTTATAAATATTGTTCACGCCACCGTAGTTGTTCTTTTTCTGTAAGCTGTTGTTCTAGGTGCGAATCCCATTGATTTAACAGTGCATTCCATATACGAACGAACAAAATATTTTGTTCTTTATCGTGAAGGACAAATTCAAGGCATGGGATATCATTGATTTGTTTAGCGTCTGTTTCAACAATTTTTGAAATTATTTTTTGAGAGGCTCCGGCTCCAGCTTCAGCTTTTTCCCCATCCTCTTGCTGTAGCGCTTCTATTAACATTGCTTCTTCGAAATGCTCCTGCTTCTCAGCCTCTTCATCCACATAGCGATATAGTTCTGGTAGATCATCGTATTCTTCCATATTGTCCTCGTCGACAGCAAGAAATGCAAGATGGCATGGGCTATAGTAAAGATTAGCCATTTCTACATCTAGCTCCTCTTCGAAGATGCCACGTTCCAGTTGCTGCTGTCCTTTAGAGGTTAATCTATAGAAGTTTTCCATTTGCTCAATAAGACTTACTCGAGACATTAACGATACTAAATCCTCAATAAATAACGGATCGACTAGTAATAGCTCACTTAATTCTTGTGCGTTTGCAAAATCCGCTTCCTGTATGCTCATTAACAGCATTGTCATCAAGACATCCATCGTAGAACGACGAACTGGCTCATAGGTCACTTCTACTGTTCGAATCGGGATGCTCCATTCATCGGTTTTGACGATTTTAATATTGCGATTTTGCTGAATTTCTCGCATTAAGCGCTGCTGTAATTTTGACAATCTACATCACCTGTCCTTCATGATTACGCAAGCCGTTATAGGATTTCACGGTCTTTAACAGATTGCTGTACATCTCTCGTGTATCTGGATGCTTCGCACGTTTGGCAAACATCTCAGCACTTCCGACAAGTAATAATAGTTCCCGTGCACGAGATAAGGCAACGTTTAAGCGGCGATAATCTCTTGCAAAACCAACGTCTCCCCCTTTAGGCGTATTACGTACCATACTAACTAGTATGACGTCCATCTCCATACCTTGGAACTTATCGACTGTCCCAGTTCTAAATTGAAGATGCGGTAGCTGTAATTCCTGTTGCAGAAGGCGATTGATTTTCTTTACTTGCTCCCCATAGAAGCTAATTACTCCAACACTTTTTTGTGCATCCTGAGGTATACGTCCAGCTGCTTTAGCTTCAATAACAGACTTATTCAAATCTATTAAAATACGACGAATTGTTTGTAATTCACCCTCATTGTAACGACTCGTTCCGCCCTTTACCTGCTCCTCTAAATAAGGTTTTTCAGTTGGAATATCAACCCATAACAAATGATCATCTCGGTTTACAAATTGTCCTTCTAGGCAATGGTCTCGTGCTGCATCCGAATCTGGTAAACCACATTGCAAACCATTTTCCTCTTTCGCGTAAAACGGTGTAATACTGTGCATAATTTTTTCATGCATTCGATACTGCAATGCCAGCATTTGCTTATGTGTTTGCGGTAAGTTATTAAATAAGCGTTCAAACAGTGATTCACGCAGTAAATTTTTCAACTCCTGTGCGCCGTCAAAGTTTGGATTTCCATCGAGCATTGCTTTTAATGTTTCCTCCAACGTATCGTCTCCAAGTAGTGGAGGTAGCTGATGATGGTCGCCTACTAAAATAACTTTCTTCCCCTTAAGCATTGGCAATAATAGCTCTGGTGGTGTTGCCTTGGATACTTCATCAATAATGACAACATCAAATGTCGGGTAGTTCTCCATAAACTCCTTACTTGCCGAAGCAACACATGTTGTACCGATAACATTCGCATGACGCACATATAATTTACGAATTTCATCTAAATCATATTCAGTAGCATTTTGCAGCTTGTCACGCCATTGCTCTTGTAATTTTTTTCGAAGAGGTAGTTGCTGTTCCTTGCGCTGTAATTCCACTATTGCTGTTTTCGAAGATGCAATTGCTTCCACCACTTCCTCGGAAGTGCGCTCTGGTGTTGATTGTAGAAGCTTTGTGCAAGCTGTGAGCTGCTTCTCCTTCTTCAGTCCAGCTATATTAATTTCTTTTATATTTTCTTCTAATTGTGTTAGCTGTTGTTCAATCTCTTGTAAGCTAGTCTGCGCTGTTTGAAGTGCCGCTTTCTTTGGTAGGAGCTGTGTATGAGCATGCTCTACTGCCTCAAGCTGTTGACGTGCTGTTTGAAGAGAAGATTTCGATTGTGACACAAGCATTTTTAAATGTTCTACAGACTCTTCTGGCTCGGCATCAATTTGGAATGCCTCAGCTAGCTGCTGAAGTCGTTCTGTATGTTGTAAAAATGGCTGCAATTGTCGCTGTAAGCTTTGAACGTCAAAGCTAGTAATCGCGCATTCTTGATGTACTAAGCCACCAATACCTTTACGCAAGGACTCAAACTCCCGATCTTTATGATCTTGTTGTTGTTTAAGAGCTACACCTTTTTGCCAGACAAAATCACGACGCATATATAAACCGAGCAAGAAACTCTCAATTTGCTCGGCAGGCGGTGTTTGTTCATCTTGAAAGGCTGTATTAAGCTGCGCAAAAACACCTGTTAAATTTTGCAACGAAAACGATTGAACTTGCTGCACTCTACTTTTAGCAAGGGCACGTTCTTTTTCTTCACCAGATACTAACGATTCCAGCTTTGCGATCGCTTTTTGCAAACGTGAATTGATGGTTGCCCATGCCTCTAAATCTTTGGCATCCTCTAAATGCTGCAAGCGATTAATTTGCTGTGACAGCACATAGGATGGGCGAATGTGATAGTGCTGTAAAAATCGTTCAATTCGCTCATAGGACGTTAAATTACTAATATATTGTTCGGCTTCCTTCATTAATCGAAGACGATTATTTTCCTCTTCATATTTCGATTGGATATCTTTGAACTGCAGTGCTAAATGCTGCTTTTGCTCTTGCAGCTCCTTATATTGAGCAGCTGCTTCCAATTGCTCCATTTTTTGAGTAGTTTCTTCTATAGTAAGCTTTAGCTGCTCTATAGATGGGCTTTCAGCAAGGGTTTGCTCGAGCGACTTTACAGCAGGCTCGATTTGCGCCAGCTGTTTTTCGTAATGCTCTTTATGTGCCTCATTCTCCTGCTGTTCAGCTTTTGCTGCCTTTAATTCTTTCTTTAACGCTTGTATTTCCTGCTGTAAAATGGGCTCGTCAATTGTGGCCTGTTCTTTTGCAGCTATTTCCTTTGTTAACTCCTCAAGCCACGCCTCAAGCTTTTCTAGCTCTTCTTCAGCCTTGGTAATACTTGATTTTAGTTCTTGTTCACGTTCTGTAAAGGCTGTAATTTCCTCTTCGATCGCTGCAAGAGTTTGCTCACGCCAATGAAGCGCAACATTTTCCTCAATAAATTTCTTACCCTCTTCTTCAATACTTTCCGTTCTACCGTAACGTAAAATTCGAATTTCTTGATTGGAAAGAAGTCGTCCTAATGCATTATCCACGGCTAGATTTGATTGAGAAGCCACGAGTGTTTTTAAGCCTGCCTTAACATTTTGCTGACAAATTTCAGAAATAACAGTTGTCTTCCCTGTACCAGGAGGTCCTTGAATGACATACAAATCTTCAACAGACAATGCTCCTAAAACAGCCCGTCTTTGATATTCGTTTAAATTATTGTGAAAAACAATATCCTCTCGAAGCTTTGATGCTCGGACAGTTGGACGTTTTTCAAATAGTATTGTCTCTAAATTAGGGTTAACTGCCTCGCCTTTTTCTAGCTTTGTAAAACCATTGCGCAATCGTCTAATTTGACTCAATGTCGCAAAATTACTAAAGCTTGCTTGCTTTGAACGAAGGTTAAGTTGATCTTTACGTGCTAAATCCTGCACAAAGGGCTTTAAGTCAATTTCTATTGTCTGCTTCCCTGCATGAGCCTTTAATACTTGTCCAATTTCACCGCGTACCCCTTGAATGCTCACACTTAACCCTTCAAGCTTCTTCCATTCCTTCGATTTTATATATGGGCAGACAATTGTCAGCCTAGTAAAATCTTCATTAAAATAGCTTTGCTTAAACTCTGTATGAATATCATCAATGGTCGCATCCCGTTCTTGAATTTTTAAATAGCCTTCCCAGCTCGAGATACGCTTTTTCACATATTCCGTGCGTTCCTCGGCTATCGGTAGCCCTCTTATTTTCGTATGAAGATCAAGCGGTATCCCTGCTCCATTATTAGGTCTTGTAACAAATTCTAATGCTGCTGGTAAGCGCCGGTTTGTATTGATTGGGCCCCGCATATGTACAAAACGAATATTTGTAGCTAGCAATCCTTCAACCTTTAGCACACAATCCATAATGGCTGTTTTCTCAGCAATGACGTCGGTTAGCCTTTCATTTTGCTCCGCATTAAAATAAATCGATAAAAATGTTTCACCAACTGTTTTTGCTTTGCGCTTTTCGATATAGACGGTGAATGTTTTTTGTAAGGCAAAAAAGGCATGCTCATTTGCTGAGCATTCCTCTACCGCTTCCTTCGCCTTATTAGTCAATATTAGACTACAGCGTTGTTTTTCTAGTATAGCGATGTCCTGCATGAGCAGCCCTCCCTTCCGTTTCACTAAAAATCTATTTTATCACATCGTAAAAGGATACTTGAAAAGAAAAATCCCCTGCACAGTGATTTCTTTCCACTGCACAAGGGATGAATTTTATTTTAATGTTGATCAATCGGTTCTTTCGGCAATGTTTTGCTCATTTCACAATACTGTACAAAAACACGAGCCAATTCACGTAAACGTCTATGAACATCTTCGTCGACAATCTTATTATCTGCATCAAAGTGAGATGTGTGTGTGTATACATAGTTCGGCGTTACAAGTGCACGGAAGTAATCTAAAATTGGTTTCAACTGATTTTCTACTACTAAATGGTGCTGATACGTACCACCATTTGCCACAATCGATACAGGCTTATAGCGCATTGTTTTCGGATGCAAGAAGTCAAATGCATTTTTTAAAACGCCTGGAATCGATGCTTGAAAAATCGGTGTAGCGATAATATACGCGTCCGCTTCTTCGAACTTTTGAATCATTTCCTTCATGTCATCATTTAACGGTGAACCGTCTACAATTTGATGCTTATATTGACTAAAATGCATAATTTCTAACTCGAAACTTGCATCTAATTCTTTAATATATTGCTCCACTTGTTCTAAAATAGCACCAGTTTTACGACCAAACATTGTGCCATCAACGAGTAAAATTTTCATTTTCACTTTGCCTCCACATTCATTTCTACAATAATATTGTAACAAATGAAAAGAGGCACGGAAAGAATTGTGGTGGTTGAAACCGTAAATTCAGTCTTTAGGCGGAATGGAGTCTACGCAGGAAATATGATTTTGAAAAAGACTTTGGCATGTTGATTGTTTGTTATTAAAATAATATTTTCACAAATGAATTTGTTACTACTACTTAGAAGACGCTGATTATTACTACGGGCTACTCGCTTCCCTGCGTATTAAGTTGATTGGAGTGGAGACTGGGCGACTCCTTGGGAATTAGCGATAGAGGAACGAAGGCTAAAACCATCACATCCTGTGATAACGCCTTCGTGACCAACATCCTGTTGGCCCGAGACCCTGCAGCGAAGCGAAGCGGCTCATCGGACGTCCCCTGGAAGCTTTGCTCTGTGCGAAAGCGTAGCGACAGCAACAAAGCGCCCAATCGAAACGGAAATCAACTCCACGTTACGGTGATGAACCTTTATTTATCCTGACGACGTTGGAATTTTACTTCTTTATCAACAACGGTTTCCTCTATTTTATATTTATCTCGATTAATCACGACTTCACGATTTACTTTATCGCCTTCATCGTTAGAACTCGATAATTTGCGATTATCCCAATTAAATAAATTCTCCCTTGAAACATCCTCACCCTGCGTTTCAGGGAAATCTAGCTTAGCCAATTCCTGAGATGGATAAATTGTAACCGGCTGTTTATTGCCATACAGCGCAATAACGATCATCGCCTTCGCAACCTGGGAAGCTTCTATAGCTCTTGAACGCTTTAATGGCCCAACTAATAACGGCTTTACTAGCTTTAAAGCTTTCTCTCCCGCCTTTTCACCTAAGCGAAATTCCTCTCTATCGCCAACCAATAAAGATGGGCGAATAATTGAAAGTCTCTGTAAACCTAGCTCTATAAGGTCATGTTCAAGCTTTCCTTTTACTCGATTATAGTAAAATGATGAACTTTCATTTGCCCCCATTGCTGTAATGACTAGCATATGTGGGATTCCTCGATTTTTTGCTAATGAGGCAATCGTTAGCGGATATTCAAAATCAACTTTCTCAAATTCCTCACGTGATCCTGCCTTTTTAATCGTTGTTCCTAAACAACAATAAAGCTCATGTGCAAATTCGATATCTTTTTCCTCTAAAGTATCAAAATTACGAATTTTCACTTCTAGCTTCGGATGCGTAAATGCTAGCGCTCTTCGTGCAATAACCGTAACTGAAACATATTCATCGTTTTCACATAATTGTTCTACAAGAGAGGTACCTGTTAATCCAGTAGCCCCTACAACAATCGCTGCGCGCATTCCCATTAGTTGTACCCCCTTCTATGCTCATTAAGTCCCTCTGCCGGAACAATAGTTTTGCTGAAAAACTGCAACAATCCTATGTATCTTTTTGCAAACTCTACTTTATTTATCGGTCAAAGAAAGAGCTCTTACTCTTTTAATTTTATGTTTTTATCAATTATGCCTCGGTAAAAATGATTTATAATCCTAATTTTTTACACATACTTGCCCATCATCCACCATAGTTTAAATAGACGGATGAAAGGATGGGATACATTTGCAAAACGAAATTCAAACAACGGAACTAAAAAAGACGATTGTTTTCATTATTGAAAGCTGTATCGATAAAGGGCTGTATCCTTTTGAACGGGTTGCCACGCTGGCCAAGCTACTTACAAATGAAAAAGTTTTCATATTTGTAAAGACCCCTTCAAATGATGGGATTCAAATTTTAATGAATGAAAATCTCTCGCCAATCTTATTTGAACATTTCGATGAGCTACCAAAGCAAATGAAAGGTATTCAGCCTGATTTAATTGTAAGGGATGGTCGTAACTCTGAAAGCTGGCAAGTACAAAATTTACGACCATTCTGCAAAACAATCATTCATTTTGATGATTTGGGTGAAGGTGGCCAAGCCTGTGACTGTGTATTGCTAGCACTCTATCAAGAAGTTAAAGATTATTTACCATCTCATTATATTGGTGGTAGTTTCAACTTCGCATTACCACAAGCTTTTCAGAATTTTGATGATCGACCAGACAGTAAAATACCTGAAAACCCACCTCATATTGTTGTTGCTTTTGAGGACGGGGACGAGCATAACTTAACCTACCGTACTCTTCGACACTTAACGCAGCTACAAATTCCACTACAAATTACAGTGATGATTGATGATAGCTATCGACACGCAACAGATGATTTGCAAATGATGGTGCTTAGTCGTCGTAATACTGCCATTCTTCGTGATAAAAACGCACTCCTTAAACTATTACCAAAAGCAGATGTTATTATTTGTAACGCTAACTATACACCTTATAAAATCGCCTCTTATGGTGTACCTTGTATTACTCTTGCACAAACTGAGGCTGAGCTATTACATGCCTTCCCTCGCGAACAGAACGGCTTTATTCACCTTGGACTTGGTCGCAAAATGAAGCAATCACAAATCCAAAACGCTGTCATGGAATTTTTATTACATGAGGCCCGAAGCGAACGAGCTGTTAAAAAACAACGACAGCTCAATCTAGCAAGTAACAATGAAGCACTACAGTCCTTGCTTTTAGATTTCGCTTACGATCGACATAATATCGCTTCTACTTAGTGATTCTTTGCAGGTGGATATGATACAATATAGTAGAAATTTCACTTTCACTTTAAGAAGTGAATTCAAGCATCATAAGTACCCGATTGATAGTAACTAATAAGCGGTGGGGGATATAAAAACCTCCATCGCTTTTACACGCATTCGTTATACAACTAAACACATAAAGGAGCAATCATCATGCCATCAAAAAGTGATATTGAATATCAAATTAAAGAACTTAAAATGGATTATATGAATTTACAAGGCGACATCGAAAAGCTTGAATCTACAGGTCATAATGATCAAGTAGCAAAAGCAGAGCAACGCCTTGCAAATATGGAAGCCACGCTAGCGGAATTAAATAAACAATTAGCAGAACTATAAAAATGATATTAGCGGTTATAAAAAAAGCTTAGCCGCTATCTCGGAGGAACATATATGGCAATATTAACAGTTGAAAATTTAGGTCATTCATTCGGTGACCGCACACTTTTTAAAGATGTCTCTTTTCGTCTAGTTGAAGGTGATCATATTGGTCTTGTAGGTGCAAACGGTGTTGGTAAGTCAACATTAATGGGCATCATTACGGGCCAAGCAATCCACGATACTGGTAAAGTTGAATGGCTTCCAGGAACGCATTATGGCTATTTAGATCAGCACACTGTATTGACAGCTGGTCGAACTATGCGTGATGCATTACGCGACGCCTTTCTCCCTTTATATAAGAAAGAAGAAGAGCTCAATGAAATTACAGGAAAAATGGCTGAAGCAACACCTGAAGAATTAGAAGTTTTACTAGAGCAAATGGCTGAGGCGCAAGATGCTCTGGATGCAGGTGATTTCTATTCTCTTGATATGAAAATTGAAGAGGTTGCACGAGGTCTTGGTCTTGATGCAATCGGCTTAGAACGTGATGTTGCTGCCCTTTCCGGTGGTCAACGTACAAAGGTTTTACTAGCCAAGCTATTACTTGAAAAACCAAAAGTATTATTACTAGATGAGCCGACAAACTATCTTGATGAAGAGCATATTACATGGTTGAAAAACTATTTAAAGAACTATCCACACGCTTTCTTATTAATTTCGCATGATACAGAGTTTATGAATGAAACGGTGGATGTTATCTTCCAACTAGAATTTTCAAAACTAACTCGCTATACAGCGACATATGAAAAGTTTTTAGAGCTTGCTGAAATCAATAAACGCCAGCATATCGATGCCTATGAAAAACAACAGGAATTCATTAAAAAACAAGAAGATTTTATTGCGAAAAATAAAGCTCGCTACTCAACTACTGGTCGTGCAAAATCTCGCTCCAAGCAGCTTGACCGCTTAGAGCGTATCGACCGTCCTGAAACAGCTGTAAAGCCTGAATTCGGCTTTAAAGAGGCACGTTCTTCTGGTCGTTATGTAGTAGAGGCTGAAAACTTAGTCATTGGATACGACAAGGAAAAGCCATTACTTCCTCCACTTACATTCGCTATTGAACGTGGAGAAAAAATTGCTCTAGTCGGTATGAATGGTGTCGGTAAATCAACATTATTAAAAACGATGTTAGGCAAAATAAATCCGCTTGATGGAAAAGTGATTCGTGGTGACTATCTTTACCCATCTTACTTCGAACAAGAAGTAAAAGCTGAAAAAATTACACCTATTGATGATGTGTGGAATGCCTTCCCTTCTATGGAGCAAGCACAAGTACGTGCAGCATTAGCACGCGCAGGACTAAAAACGGATCATATTACTCGCCCACTTAATTCTTTATCTGGTGGTGAGCAAGCAAAGGTACGTTTATGTAAGCTCATGATGGATGAAGCAAACTGGCTTTTATTTGACGAACCGACAAACCACTTGGATGTCGATGCAAAGGATGAGCTAAAGCGTGCCATGAAAGAATTTAAAGGCACAATCGTATTAGTAAGCCATGAACCTGATTTCTATGAAGGTTTAGCGACAAAGGTTTGGGATGTCCAAGACTGGTTTACTTCAGGACAACAAAACTAAAAATATTATCAATATGGGCAGTTACCGGCGTGATTCATGGATCACTCGGGACTGCCCTCTTTTTTGTTTTGTGCCTCGATTGTGGGTAGTATCAATTTGACGGTGGCTTTGAGCTACATGAGTGGTTTTTTGGTCTACCTGAGCAGTTCCTTGGTCTACCTGAGCAGTTTTCTGGCTTACCTGAGCAGTTTCTTGGCCGACCCGATCAGTTTCTTCGTCTACCCGATCAGTTTCTTCGTCTACCCGATCAGTTTTTTGGCCTACCTGAGCAGTTCCCCTACTATCCAAGCTATTGAAAACAGCCCTCTTCCCGGCCCCAAAATAAAAAATTTATTTATCTATGCATAAAAGCCAGCATAAAATCATATTAATAATCAGTGGATTAACAATATATCTATCTCCTTTAAATCAGACTATTTCTCTCTATATTAGAACAGCTCTCTTTATACTATGAACTTCTATTATTAATATTGAGTAAACTTACATCATTGTAAGCTGAATTTGCGAAACTTTTCGCTCTTTTACGCGTATATTTTAGTGTAGTAGAAAAAATTCATTTCTGTTTAAAATTTTTCAAATAACTATTGATTTATATATAGCTTACTAGTAAGATATATGTATAACCTAATTAACTTACTAATAAGATATATATTAAATATAATCCTAAAAAAGAAAGCGGGGAATGAAGAATGACAGTTACAATTTATTCACAAGCGAGCTGTTCTTCATCCAGAAAAGCATTAAAATGGTTAAAAGATCACAAAATCGAATATAAAGAAAAACGTATTACTTCACATCCACTAACACTTGCTGAATTTAAAGAAATTTTAAGCATGACAGAAGATGGAACAGACGAAATCATTGCAACTAACTCAAATGATTTTAAAAATTTAAATGTTGATATTGATCAGCTCTCTATTCAAGAGTTGTTTGCCATCATCCAAGCTCACCCAAGAATGTTACGAAGCCCAATCTTAATTGATGAAAAACGTATTCAAGTTGGGTACAATGAGATGGACATTCGCCGTTTTATTCCACGCAGAGTACGTGCTTATGAGTTAAACGCGATGACAAGATTGGCACAAGAAAGTTAAAACAGTTTTGGAGTTGACCTTATATGGATCAAGAAAAAGAAAGAGCCATTACCTCGTTGTTTGAAGTAGTATCTTCCATTGAGCGTAAGTGGGCAAACGAGTGGAATAATCATAATGTACTCGGCTTTTCAAAATCCCATATTTTAATTTTAGACTACTTATCGCAGGAGGGACCAAAGCGCCCTTCTGCCATTGCTGATCGGTTAAAAGTGACGACAGGTGGTGTCACTGTTTTAACAAGTAAGCTCATTAATGCTGGCTTTATTGAAAAAACACAGCATGCAACAGATCGCCGAGCATCCCAATTGAAAATTACAGTTGATGGCGAAAATATTTTAGAAGATTCCCGTCAGCAAGTTAGCGCAATTATACAAAATATGTTTGGTATGCTGTCAGCTGATGAGGTACAAACATTACGAGATATTTTTGCAAAATTACTCAACGTTGAACCTCATCGACATGAATAAACGCTTCATTTTCACACCGTAAAAAGTTAGACATGAATCTAACTTTTTGCGGTGTTTTTCTTTTTGGGCGAGTTTACGGTAACTTCCCCACCCCAATCGCTTCTATCAGCGATTTCCGATGCTTTATCAGCGATACTTGCTCTTTTATCAGCGATGTTCACCGGTGTTGACGGAAATAACTGCAGAGTGATGGATAGAACAGGCAAAGTGACTTGACTAAAGTCACTTTGTCTAGCGGTGGGATTTCGAGGTTTAGCAGAGTTCCTTGCTTGTTAGCGGCGCAACTCTTTGCTTTAGCGGCGTTCTTTGCTTGGTTTGCGGCGCAACTCTTTGCTTTAGCGGCGCTCCTCCTTTGGTTAGCGGCGCAATTCACAGTTTTAGCGGCGAATCCCAGTATAAGCTGGGAAATTTAGCAAAACTAAAGTCAGGGTTGAAAAACTTTGTATAGAATTTTACACAATATTAAGGGTTTGACTCGGTTTACCGGCGATTCTTGCTCTTCTATCAGCGATGTTCGGGTTTTATCAGCGTTTCTGCCCTTTTACCAACGATGTTCGATGCTTTATCAGCGATCCTAGCTTTTTTATCAGCGATGTTCGGGGTTTTATCAGCGATTCTTACTCTTCTATCAGCGATGTTCGAAGTTTTATCAGCGTTTCTTGCTTTTTACCAGCGATGTTCGGGGTTTTATCAGCGATTCTTGCTTTTTTACCAGCGATGTTCGGGGTTTTATCAGCGTTTCTTGCTCTTCTACCAGCGATGTTCGAGATTTATCAGCGATTCTTACTCTTCTACCAGCGATGTTCGGGGTTTTATCAGCAATTCCACCCCTTTTATCAGCAATGTTCATCCTCATCCTCCCTTGCTATAAAAATCCACACAAAAAAGATGCATCGCAAAATAATTTTGCGATGCATCTTTTCTTGGATTGGCCGAGCGAATACTTCCGACTAAGTAATTATGCTAGTGCGACCAATGCATTTAATTATGCTGGCAGCACAGACTCTACTATGGATGCATCGGCCATTAGCATTTCTTTTAAACGAGCTTTTGCTCGGAATAAGCGCGATTTCACAGTACCAATTGAAACTTTCATAATTGATGAGATTTCTGCAAGTGAAAATTGGTCTATGTAGAAATACCATAATGTTTTACGATAGATTGTATCTAATTGACCCATTTTATCCTGTACTAATTTAGTAACAATATCTTTTTCAATTTTTTCTTCTGTTGAAATGTCATTGTTGGGAACCAAATCTAATATCGGTACGTCTAATGTTTCAGGTTGGTTCATCATGTATTTACTACGTCGTGTCTTTTTACGATAGCGATCTCTAAATGTATTCATTGTAATTGTTGTTAGCCAAGCTTTAATATGCTCCACCTCGGCAACGCTATCTTCATAGCGCACAACTTTTACCCATACTTCTTGCATTAAATCTTCAGCTTCTACATTATTGCGAGTAAGTTTTAAACATAAGTGGTATATGTAACGATTGTATTCTTCATATACGCCTTCTAATTTTTCATTCATTGTGTATTCCTCCGCTTCTTGTTCTTGCTTCTATACACATTCTCGCAAAATAATGTATTACACTCTATCGTATTGGCTTTCAATTACATTACAATCGTGTAAGCTTAATTGCTTTCACTTGTAATATTCGTAAATAATGTTTTATTACTATATTTATTATTCGGAGAAAAGCTTTATAACACGCCCCTACTCCTTCTTTTTTATTGTATATTCAATAGTATTCCCTTAAATTTTTTAACGCAAAATAATTCGGATTTTTCATACATTTTAAACACTTAATACAACAGTCCCATTCGAAAAGCAGAAGCGACAACTTGAGTACGGTTTTTTGCTTTTAGCTTTGTCATTAAACTACTGACATAATCTCTTACTGTGTGCTCGCTTAAAAACAGGAAGCTACCTATTTTTTTATTGTCATACCCTTCTGCTAATAAACCCAAAATCATTGCTTCCCGTTCAGTTAAGTGAAGCTCTGAGGATTTCTCCGCTTTTTCACCTTTTCTTAATAAAAATAACCCTAAGCGTTGCCCAACTTGTTCAAGTAACTGTAATTCATCTTTAGTGCAATCAAATTCTTCACCTAGCTGATCAAATGTCAGCCACCCAAACAATTGATCTTCATGAATAATCGGTATAAAAATCACAGAGGACAAATCAAATAATTTTATATGCGCTTCTTTTACATAATTTTTAGGGTTTCTTAAATAAATAGGTTTCTTGGAACCAAAAACTAAATGTTGTGCAGTGAGCTGCCCCTTCATGCTCTGTACTTTTGAAAGCTCCGCCCCAATGACCCCGTAGAATTGATTTGACCATGGGGCATATGCATAAAAGACGCATCTTTTATATCGAAAATACTCTTCACATTTTTTTAATATATAGGCTAAATCTTGATATCCCGAGCAACGAATTAATAGCTTATTAAATTGATCTAGGAATAGAAGGTTTTTCAGTTCCAAACTTTCATGTGATTTGGAATTTGTCTTATACTCTTCCTCATACTTGTTATAACTTTGAACAAGATAAGTAAACATCGATAGTAAAAACATTAATATTACGTTCATTCGGCTATGTTTCTGTTGAATCATAAAGGTAATCAAGGACTTCTCAAAAATTAATTGAAACAGGTTAAAGCTTCTCATATCTATAATGGATAATTGTGATTGAAGCCACGTATCTAAATAATCACCATATGCTTCATTTATATCTTCAATATCGATATGAGTTAACAGAAGAATAAACGAATCCAACAGCATCGTAGTCCTTTTTCGTTCCGACTCAGAAATAGAAGGCTCTAGATTAAGATAGATATTTATATTTTCTTCTAGCTGTTTGCTATAGATTTTAATAAACAAGACGAATTCTTGGAATGTAACTTCTTCATTTGAATGGGTCATATAAATCCTGCTCCTTCACAATTAATTACCCTATAAATGGACGATATAAACTCAATATTATACAGCATCTTATAGGATAGTATTTCAGAATCAAACGAGTATGATGTAAATATACCAACAGCAAAATAAAAGGCGGGATAAAAAATGAAATTAAAAGATAAAGTAGCAATCGTAACAGGTGGCGCAAGTGGCATTGGCGAAGCGACTGTTCGCCTATTTGTTGAAGAAGGAGCAAAAGTAGTTATTGCAGATTTTTCTGATCGTGGACAAAGCGTTTCAGAAGAATTAAATAGTAATGGATATGATACTCTTTTCGTCAAAACAGACGTAACAAAAGAAGAGGATATCAAAAACATGATTAATGAAACGGTTAATAAATACGGTAAGCTAAATATTATGTATGCAAACGCTGGCGTAGCTGATGATGCTCCAGCACATGAATTATCCTACGAAAAATGGAAAAGAACGATTGATATTAATTTATCGGGTGTATTTCTTTCTGATAAATATGCAATTGAACAATTTCTTAAACAAGGTACAGGCGGTGTTATCGTTAACGCTGGTTCCATTCATAGTTTTGTTTCCTTACCAGCTCCAACAGCCTACTCCTCTGCAAAAGGTGGCGTAAAACTGTTAACACAAAACTTATGTACTACTTATGCAAAAGAAGGCATACGTGTTAATGCCGTATGTCCGGGATACATCGAAACTCCCCTACTCTCTGAAGTAGATGCTCAACAGAAAGAATATTTAGCTTCACTTCATCCACAAGGCAGACTAGGAAAACCAGAGGAAATAGCAAAAGCCGTGCTATTTTTAGCAAGCGATGATGCAAGCTTTGTCAATGGTACTACCCTACTTGTTGATGGCGGCTATACAGCTCAATAATCTATTACATGGTCTGAATTCGGTACATTTTACCGGGCTCAGATCATTTTTTTCTCTCAAATTCAAAAAAATGTTATATGATAAATGAAATACTATAAAAGGAGCTGGTTATATTATGATCTTTTCACCATTATTTGAACACGATGTACCTGAAGTTATTCTCCCTTAACGGAGAATCTTCATATCTCCGTTAAGGACAGGTATTGTCTAGAGATAACGGAGGGGAAAAAATGAAAAATACCTTATTAGGTTCCTTATATTTATCACTTGCTGCTAGCATTTGGGGCGGCATGTATGTAGTAGTAAAGGTAGTTGTCGATACCGTACCACCTTTAGAATTAGTATGGCTACGCTATATGATTGCAATAATTGCTTTGATCATCATTGGCATTATTACAAAACAATCGTGGCGAATTGATAAACGAGACTGGCTGTTAATCTTTATGATTGGGCTAATTGGAAATACGATTTCTATCGTTGCCCAAGAGATGGGTACTATGCTGTCTACTGCTCAAATGGGCGCCATCATTACAGCAACGACACCGGCATTTATGGTTGTTTTTGCGAGATTCATTTTAAAAGAAAAAATCACTTTAAAAAAAGCTGTTTCTATTATTCTAGCGACATTTGGGGTCTATATGATCGTAGGAAGTGCACATATCGATTCCTCACATCAATTAGGTGGGGTTGCTTTACTAATCGCTGCCCTAACCTGGTCACTGATGTCCGTCCTTATTAAACGGGTACCGGAGCAGTATTCACAAATCGTTGTCACTAGCTACGGAACACTTGTCGCTATCATTGTTTTAACACCTTTAGCCATTCCACGATTAAAAAATTTAGACTTCCATGCTATGGTAGAACCATCAATCTGGGGCGGCCTACTCTACTTAGGCGTTATCTCTACAGCGTGTGGTTTCTTACTGTGGAATCGTGGATTACAGATGCTGAACGCCGCAAGTGGTGGTTTATTTTTCTTCTTTCAACCAATCGTCGGCACCTTCCTAGGATGGCTATTACTAGGCGAACAAATCGGCCTATCCTTTTGGGCTGGAACTGCATTAATCTTTAGCGGTGTACTATTAGTTATTCGAGAATAAACATTAAAAGCTGAATGATCTCTCTCATTCAGCTTCTCTTATGTTGCAGAAGACCACTCTACTTTAGTTCATAGAATAGTTTATTTCACATAACGCCGTAAGTGTTTTGCTGTATATGAGTTTTCTATATCCAATAAGTCGATAGGATAACCTTCAAAAAGAACATTTCCTCCTAAGTTTCCACCCTCTACCCCCATATCGACGATCCATTGTGCTTGGCTCATAATTGATAAATTATGTTCCAATACAATTAATGTTTTCTTTTTACTTAAAAGTTTTTTAAACAACACTAATAAATTATCAATGTCAGCTTCGTGCAACCCTGTACTTGGCTCGTCCAGCACAATAAGGTCATTACTTGGATCACCCAATATTTTTGCAATTTTTACCCTTTGAAGCTCCCCACCTGAAAAGGTGTCTAAACTTTGACCCAAGTGTATATAACCTAAATTCGCCATAATTAAATTGGACATAATCCTTTGAATACCTTGATCACTAAAAAATTCTTTGGCCTCTAAGGGCGTCAACTGGAGTACATCGTGAATACTCAATCCCTGCCACTTAACTGAGAGTGCTTCGTCGTTATATCTTTTCCCATGGCATTTCTCACAAACCTGATCAACGTCTCCCATATAGGCCAAGTCGAGTGTTACATGACCTTTCCCCTTACAAACAGGACAAGCACCCTTTCCATTGAAGCTAAATAAAGATGCACTTTTATGGGATGCACCAGCAAACAGCTCTCTTATTTTATCGAATACATTTAGATAAGTTAGCAAATTGGATCGATTGCTCCCATGTATAGGGCTTTGATCCAGTACTCTAGTTTTAGGATACTTTTTAGTAAATAAATAACGTATCAATGTACTTTTCCCAGAGCCCGCAACACCTGTCACAACAGTTAAAGCCTGTTTAGGTATTTTGACAGTTGCATCCCGAACATTATAAAGACTGACATGATTAAGTGTATAAAATGATGGAAAAGCAATTTTGTCTGTGGTGACTGTATGTTTTTTTGATAAAGCTTTTCCAGTGAGAGTATCAGAAATTAGGAGATCAGGATAGTTTCCTTCAAACGTTATCCTTCCTCCATTTGCCCCCGCATACTCGCCAATGTTGATGATATAATCAGCAGTTTTAATGATATCTGGATCATGATCAACTAAAACAACTGTGTTTCCTTTTTTCTTCAACCCATAGAAAATTCGATTGATGCCAACAATATTCTCTGGATGAAGTCCAATGCTTGGCTCATCAAAAATGTACAAAACATCTGATAATGAACTAGTCAAATGCTTCGTCATCTTTATTCTTTGAGACTCTCCGCCCGAAAGTGTTGTTATATTTCGGTTAAGGGTGAGATAATTTAGCCCTACTAACTGTAAGCTTTCAAGTTTTCCAATTAAATCTTCAATAATAAGTGATACAGTTGGATTATCGATAGATTGTACAAATGACAATAAATCATCAATAGACATATCCACACAATCTGCTATAGATTTACCTTTTATTTTAGCTGAATGTACTGTTTTATTTACTCTAGTACCCAAGCAATCTGGACAAGTACGAATTTCAAGGATTCTATCTAAATCAGATTGATATTTGGAATCTTCTTTTTCTACGAAACTTTTTTGAATCCTAGGAAGCACTCCGACATATGTAGAAGTCTTTGGCCAACGCTCAGTGGGGTTCTTCGGAGCACTTCCTTCATTGTAAAGTAGAATATTTAACTCTTCTTCTGTATATTGAGAGATATTTTTATCATTATCAAAATTCCCTGTCTCCGTATAGCGTGTTAGCCGCCAACCGCCAGGCTGAAATGTAGGAAAATTAATGGCGCCCTCATTAAGTGATTTGTCAAAATCAATCAATTTATTAACGTTAATCTGTTGCGTCTCTCCAATACCTTTGCAAACCGGACACATCCCATCCGGATTATTGAACGAATATGCCATTGAATAACCAATAAACGGAGTAGCCATTCTAGAAAACAGCAAACGCAGACTTGTATAGATGTCTGTGAATGTACCAACAGTCGAGCGAGCATTTCCTCTGACTTTTTTTTGATCAATGACTATTGAAACTGGCAAATTTTCTATCTTATCAACGACAGGCTTATCAAAATGCGGTAGTAATTGTTGAATATAACTAGAATAGGTCTCGTTTAATAGTCTTTGGGATTCAGCAGCTATAGTATCGAAAACCAAAGACGATTTTCCTGATCCAGATACACCAGTTACAACAGTGATTTTATGCTTTGGAATATCAAGAGAAATATTTTTTAGGTTGTTTGTCTTTGCCCCCTTTATTGAAATAAACTCATTCATGATCCTTCTGCCTTTCATCTTTAAGAGCCTTGGAAAACTTCATTGATAGCTCCGAAAACAACACCAACTCTTCCTCTGAAAATACTCTACCTGCAATTTCGTAAAGTTTGTCATGACCAGCTTCTATGTTTGTTATTAGCGCTTTTCCATCGGCAGTCAACATAGTGAATAACTCTCTTCCATCTTGGACATTTGGTTTTTGCTCCAGATAGCCTAAATGTTTTAGGTCTCTCAAAGATTTAGACAATTTCGTTCTACTTACCCCAAGAATAGTACTTATTTCTGAAGGTAATAATCTTTCTTCCTCTGATAACAGATGCAAAATATCATATTGTATCCAACTTATATCTTGCAAATTCACTTTATTTCTCTCTGCAACCAATTCACACTGCAAATTAACTAGAGTATTTTTTATATTTTCCACCTATTTCACCTCAAACATAGTTTCTATTTAGAAATTATATTTTTTTAGCAATCAATAATCAAGAATATACACTCCACATAATATTCGAACAGTTTCAATGTTAAGGTGATAGCCGAGAAATATCCAAGATACTATGAGGTTGATTTCTGTTACGACTGGGTGCTTTTCTTGGAGGTTAAGTGGGCATACGTTTAAATGTCCTCCTCAACTTTAAATAATGAATCAAGATGGACTCTGCCCCGCTTCATAGAGCATAATAAAAACCACTCAAATACGAGTGGTTGAATAAAACTTATTAAAGTTTGATAAAGATGTGCATTCCTCAATTAGTTTGAGATAAAAGATTCCGAACTTAGGTGCTCACAATATTCCCTTATTAATTTCCATTCATCATTTTGTTCTTTCCTAAATCTCTTAACAAATAATTTCACTACATCTATAAATTTCCCATCCATTTCAAAGGTTACCCAAAACGTTGCAATCACTTCATTTTCAGATGCAGGTGTAATGTGCAATTCTTTAAAGTGCCATTTTGGATCATGACCTTCATAATGTTTATATGCCTCTACCCAACCGTTACAAGTTTCTTCGTATCCCCAATCTGAAATATCAGTACCAGGTCCAACCCACCGTACTACTATATCCGGTGAAATCAACGCATTCATTTCCTTTGCATTGCAACCATTCCATACATTTTGAAAATGATTAAAAAAACTTTGAAAATCTTCGATTAAAGTTGTCGTAGAAGACATTTGAAAACCCCCTCATAAAATATAGTTCACTAAATACATTAACATAAACTAAAGATTTGGAATTTTTTATAAAAACATTCCTGTTTGTAAATTAAATAATATACTTAGATTCTCTTTTTGGCACCTTGCTATCGATAAGGCTCTTTGCATTCTCCCTATATACAAAAATGCTCCTTCACTAAAGTTTTAGTATAAATTTCTTTTAAATAGCCCACATTAAATAGTAGTGAACCACATCTAATAGTAGTATAATCAATTTAGGCTATCCATAAAAAATAAAAAGGATGGTTTTCTAAATTGAATAACAAATCATATACGTCCAAAATTTTTATTCAAACAGAGACATTTTTGACACAGTGGGCAAAAAATTCATTAACTGATGAAGAATTAAGAGAGCTTGAATTTGAAATCGGTAATAACGGTGAATATCACGATTTCGTAGAAGGCACCGGAGGAGTGAAAAAGTTCCGTTTTTCTCCAAGTAGTCAAAATCGCAGTAAAAGTCACGCTTATCGCGTTTATTATTTACCTATGGATCATAGCCACTTTATTTTTTTAATGACAGTTTACGATAAGAAAGTAAAAATAAACCTAACAAAAGCTGAAAGAAATGCAATAAAAACAGTTGTGCAAAGATTAAAAGCAAGCGTAAGGAGTAAAACCCATTAATTCTTTCATGACCTCTAAATATTAAATTTTATAAATATTTCTACCACACTAATGCCCAGATTTTTTGAAGCAGAACCCGTATTAAAAAATGTGGAGAGGAAATTTAATCAATATCCATTTTCTTTAGGGGGTAAGCACTTATGACTAACCAATTTTTTGATGACATGATGAAAAGTATTCAACAAGCGCAAGATTTTATAGAGGGTAAGCCAGGTAGAACAAGATCCCGTGAGATTATTGTAAGAGAGTTACCACAATATAATTCTCAAGCTATTAAAGAATTACGTACTCAATTACAATTAACGCAAAAATTATTTGCTGGTTTAATGGGCGTATCAGTTCGAACAGTGGAATCTTGGGAAAATGGTCAAAATCAACCTAATGGTTCAGCAGTACGCTTGATGGAATTTCTTAAAAATCATCCTCAATTAAAAGAAGAGATCATTAGTGGCGATGATGAAATGTACTTATAATGATAGTCACAACCTCTGAAGTTGATCCAAGAAGTCCTTTTTTACATGACTTTCTGGATCAACTTTTTCCTTTTATCTAAATAAATAATATCCCCATATAAAACTGCACCTTAGATTTCTTATCAACAGTTTGACTAACACCTGTGGAATGTATAACCAACTTGAGGTTTAAATCAAATTCATTGAACTACTCCCACCCTAATGCAGTCTCACAATCAACTTCCGCCAATATTTTATATGACGATAAAAAAATTTAGTTACATTGATATTGACCCTCCCCTTACAGGAAGCATTATATTTAAAACAGGAGGTGATTGTTATGCTTACAATCGGTGAGTTTTCAAAGATCTCACATCTCACATTGAAGACTCTTCGCTACTATGATGAAATTGGACTTTTAAAACCTGCATTCATAGACGCTAAAAACAACTATCGCTATTATAATATTTCTCAATTAGAAACAGCTTTATTGATTGCACGCTTAAAAAGCTATTTATTTTCGTTAGAAGAAATCAAGGTTATTTTAGCTAATTGGGAGGATGCCGAACTTCTTCACTCTAAAATGAAAGCCAAGCAGGAAAATCTGACACAACAGATTACATTTTATTCTTCGTTGTCAAAAAAATTAAAGCTTGATATTCAGCTATTAGAAGAAGAGGAAAATATCATGGGTTATTTAGATCAGATTGAGATTAAACTTGTGGATCACTTAACCTATCATATAATATCTCAACGAAAACAAATAAATACCGCTGATTTTCTAAGACACTTTAATGAGTTGTTTAGTAAAATTTTGTTTGAGAATTTATCACCTATTGCTAAACCACTCGCTATTTTCCATAGTTCAGAATATGAACCTGAAAATTATGATGTAGAAATTGCCATTCCTCTTGCATTGCCCACAAATAAAACAAAAGTATTTAATCCTGGTCTTTGCGCAATGGCTACGCTTATTGGCTCTTACTATGAATTACCTTCTATTCATACAAAGCTGCATGTTTGGATTGCTGAAAATAACTATAAACTGAACGGTGCTCCGTTTGAAATTTATCAAACGGACCCCTATAGCACACCGGAGGAGAGTAATATCATTGAGGTATATTTTCCTATAAAATAAATGAAGGAGCGTCTCACAATGTATGGTATTAACAAGTCAACGATAAAAGAAAAATTCTTGATTTTAGTTGCTGAGATTATCTATTTAATCATTGCCTATTATTTACTTTTCATTACATATGACAAATCAGGCATTTCACTAGGGCTTTTTATTGCATTAATTATTACAGCTATACGATTAACAGCTATGATGTTTATATGGTTGCCTAGGGGGATTGCATGGCAAGAAGCCATCATGAATAGTCTAGCTTTCGGGATTTATTATTTAGGTTTCCCCATTTTAATGATTACTAGTAATCAGGATCCAAACTTAATAGTACTTATTGTAGGCTGGATATTATTTTTAGGTGGCAGTATGTTAAACACGGTTTCAGAATTACTTAGAAAACCTTTTAAAGACAATCCTGAAAACAAAGGTAAACTATATACAGGCGGTTTATTTAAATATGCGATTCATATTAATTATCTCGGAGATTGCCTTTGGGTACTAGGCTTAGCGCTAATCTCTAACAATATTTATAGTTTGCTTATCCCTCTATTTTTATTCTTAGTATTTATTTTTGGCTATATTCCAAAATCTGATGATTACTTACAAAACAAGTACGGAGAACAATTTACATTATATAAACAGACAACTAAAAAACTAATTCCTTTTATTTGGTAAATAGTAACGAAATTTGAAAACGGAGTATTCAAGATCACCTATTGTAGGGTGATCTTGAACTCGTTAACCAATTACCATTTCAACCAGTTATCTAAAGTAGCATTTCCTAACTCAATGTTGTAATCAGCAAACGCTTGTTGTTTCGGTGTTAATTTCTTTTCCACAAAAGAAAAAGCCTTACTGTGCTAGAAGTAAGACCTTTCTACTGCGGTAAAATATTTAATTGTCGATAGCTAATTTTAGATACCTTGGAAGAGCTACGCCACCATATCGTAAGGTAGAATTGTGCTTTATAGTGCATCCGTGCACTTGTTGATTATGTTATTTATTAATCTCGTTTACTAAACTATTGATAAGGTCAATAAGTGATTGCTTGGTGCTCTCGTCTTTCACTGTGGCATTATCATTAAATTTAGTTCCGACAGCCGGAACTAGCAACGATCCATTTTCAACAATAATCGTATCAATCATGCCTAGAGTAAGTAGTAAAGATTCATGCGCTTTGTCTCCTCCAGTAACTGATGGAGAAGCTGTTATAACAGCTACGGGTTTTTTATAAAGTTCGGCAGACGAAACAAGCCACTCTAAAGAATTTTTCAAAACTCCTGGAACACTTTTTGCATATTCTGGCGTACAGATTATAAGTGCATGTGCTTCAGCTAACGTTTTTCTAAAATTCTCTACAACAGCTGGTGGTTCCGTTCCATCTATATCTGGGTTGAAATGCGGAAGATCTTTTATTCCGTTATAAATAGAATAATCAATACCTTCAGGAATAAAAGTTGCTAAAGCCTTTAATATATTCGTATTGGAAGAGCCTTCTCGAATGCTACCTGAAATAGCTATTATTTTTTTATGTTTCTCCATTCTATCACCTCTTGCATAGAATACTTGCACAAATACATAAAAATCAAAAATTTTGAACTATCTTATTGAATAGTAACTTAATCCCGCATTCATCTCACCTATAGAGGTGAGAGACTTCCATACCTGACACTTTGCTTTCGCTTCGTATGTTTAAGATATTGTATCCCCTTGTATTGGCTCATTACCATCTTTAAAAAGAATACGAATGGACTTTCCATATACAATATCCGGGGAATCCATTACCTGAAAATGAATATGAGGTTCTGATGAATTACCAGAGTTTCCGCATTTCCCAATAAGTTGCCCTTCTGTTACGATGTTGATTTTACTAAAATTGCGTTCTTTTTAAAATGTGCAACCATACTAAATTCATTATTAGCATGTTCAATCACGACATAGTTTCCTGCTGCATTACGTTCATCCATTTCAACGCTTCGATTTCTTTTTAACAGTTATATTAATTTGTAGGATATAGCCATGTCTTTGGGGTTTGTGGGCTAGATTGGATATAAAATAAAAAACGCCAACTTGATAGCTGGCGTTAACATTTTGTGGCTGAATCCTATGTGATTGATCCAATAGTTCAGGGAGAGACTCATAAATCATTTTATTTTCCTAGCTTTTCATCTTTGATTGGCAAGTCGTTTAGTAAAATATCTTGAAGGGCGTTTTTCAGCTGCACATACTGCTGCTCTGAAATGTTGGTTTGCTTCATTACTTGACGTGACACTTCAGGTAGCTTTTGGCGTACTTCAATTCCTGCTTTTGTTAAATAGATTTGCATTTGTCGCTCGTCGTCTTTGGAACGCTCACGACGGACGTAGCCTGTTACCTCTAACTTTTTTAATACTGGTGTTAATGTACCAGAGTCTAAAAATAAACGTTGCCCCAATTCCTTCACTGTAATTTGCTCATCGTCCTCTATCGCTAGTATGGCAATATAACCTGTATAAGTTAAATCGTATGGCTTTAATAACATCGTATATTGTCGAATGATTTCCTTTGAAGTCGCATACAAAAGAAAGCATAGTTGATTATCTAAATGATTCGGCATGGGAATCCCCTCTTAAAGTACTTTTGATACTAATATTAAAAATAAAGTTTCTACTTGTCAAACACAATTAAATTGTATACAATCTATTACGCACAATTAAATTGTGCACAATCTAATTTAATTGTGCCACATAAAAGGAGGTTAATCTTATGAAAGAATTATATACAACAACAATGATTAATAACGGTGGCCGTAATGGTAAATCGTATGCAGAGGATCAATCGTTATCATTAAATATTGCACCACCTGGCTCGAAATTAGCGGATGTTACAAACCCAGAACAACTATTTGCAGCAGGTTATAGCGCTTGCTTTAATAGCGCGTTAGATTTAATTAAACGTCAAAAGAAAATTCAAGGGGCATCAACAATTAAAGCAACGGTTAAACTAATGGAGCAAGCTGCATTTGACTACGTGCTTGCTGTTGACATTGAAGGACATATTGAAGGCTTATCGATTGAAGAGGCACAGCAATTATTAGAAATTACACATACCGTTTGTCCATATTCAAAAGCGACAATGGGCAATATCAATGTAACAATTAAAGCGGTTTAATTTATATTTAGTAAAAGAGGGAAATAAAATGACAACAACTAAACCAGTAAAACAAATTATGCACGAGCGTAAATCAGTTCGTAAATACAATGCTAACACAACGATTTCTCGTGAAACGATTATGCAACTGTTAGAAGATGCAACTTCATCCCCATCTTCAAGCAATATGCAGCCATGGCGCTTTATCGTCATCGATGATAAAGAAATCCAAAAGAACATTAATATTTTTTCATTTAATCAAGAACAAATCGAAACAGCATCTGCCATTATCGCTGTCATTGGAGATACAGAAATGTATCTAAATGCAGAGGAAATTTATGCAAAAAATGTTGAGCTAGGCTATATGCCTGAAGAAATTGCAAGTAAGCTTGCCCAGGATTCCCTAGCAATGTATGGTGCGATTCCAAAAGAAGCGCTTCTAAATATTGTTCACTTTGACGCAGGCTTAATTTCAATGCAAATTATGCTATTAGCGAAGGAAATGGGCTATGATACAGTCGCAATGGGAGGCTTCGACAAATCAAAATTTGCTGAATACATGGAGTTACCACCGAACGAAGTACCTATTTTATTACTAGCGATTGGCGAGGCAGCTGGACCAGCTTATGGTTCTTCACGTCTTCCAATTGAGCGCCTTGTACGCTTCAATAAATAATTTATCGGTTGTACGATCGATTTTGGCAATGTCCTTGAATGCATTTGGAGGACATTGCTTTTTTATAAATGACGGATTGTAATATTAAGTGCAACACCTAGAAGTCAATATAAAGGAAGCCCATAACGACCTCGTGTAGAATGTAGTTACCACACAAACATTCAA
>NZ_JBGCCF010000036.1:0-49705 GCF_041262385.1 Lysinibacillus sp. RC46
CAAACTCAAGCAGCATAATTTTTAAAAACGTAAGTTTTCTTAATAGGAGCAGTCTAAGCTCTTGAAAAAAGTGATTTATGAAATTGATTCAAATAATAAAACTTTACGGCGAGTTCGTTACGGATAGGCATTACAAAAATTTTATTTTAACCATACTAAAGTAAACAGAAAAATTAATATTCTTCGGGTTGATATAGGGATGATGAGAAAGATAGAAAAAAACGGGAAAAAAGGGTGCCGGTTGAGGATGATAATTTAACTTATTTTGTACCGTTTTCGTTTCCATATCGACCAGAAGCTTGTTTTTTGTTAGCTTCTGCTTGTTGGATTTGTTGTCTAATTTGATTAACATCAGTCTCATTCCCAAATTCTTGGTTCATCGAATTCATTGCTCCAGAAGCTTGTTTTTTGTTAGCCTCTGCTTGTTGGATTTGTTGTTTAATCTGATTAACATCAGTCTCATTCCCGAATTCTTGGTTCATCGAGTTCATTGCATTTGGGGTTTTTTTGTTAAAGTTTTGGTTGTTGTTATTCATGGATTTCTCCAAGCATTATTTAATAGCGGTATCATCTTTGATATATAACTTTCAACCATGGAGTTGTATTTAAAAGTAAAAGACTTAAACAATTAAAGATCATAATGAGAACTATAAACTTAGTCACATAAAGTTTGGCTTTTTATTATGTCTTGGGAGGTTGAGAATGATATTGAAAGAGGAAATATTAAAGGGTCACCGGAGGATTGTGACCCTTAGTACCGATTCGAAGGTGAAAGGTATAATTAGTATTACCTTACAATAGTTATGAGCATTATAGGCGGTGTTAGGTATTAATAACCTTTAGTCATGAAAGTAGCGCCTACAATAATTAAAAGAATGAATAGAACAACAATTAGCGCAAATGCTGAACCTGTGCCATAACCACTACCACTACCATAGTATTCAGACATAGTAATTTCCCTCCTCTCTATAATTTTATAATATGTAAAGTTTTCAAAAGGGATTGCGATATTTATCTACTTACAAAATTTAATTTTAAAAATAATTTTCAAATATTTTAATGATAAAGAGGTCACTCTTGTAAAAGTGACCCTTAAATAAGGTGATTTAAAGCTAAATAAGCTTTACCCATTATTCTCGCTATTTGTGATAGGTATTAACAATGGCTCTTTAGATTAATACAAGAAAGTAGCGCCGATAATAATTAAAAGAATAAATGGAACGACAATTAGAACGAATGATGAGCCACCATAATCTTAGATGTCACACAGTAATTGTTAAGTCTATAGTAGTTAAAATCGGAAATTAGAATATACTATTTTTACTATATATATACTCTTCGGCAAGTTGGGTATGAAACTAAACTACTGTATTTTAAAAATTAATTTCGTGGTATAATTTCCTAAAAAAGGAGTGGTTTTTTGGGAATTCGAAATTATTTTAAAGTAATAAAAATTCTAGTATGTTTATCTGTTAGTTTATGCATCATTAATTACCCGATTATTTCCTTTGCTGCAACACTTGATCCTAATGTAGCTAGTGAAAAAAGCAACTCTAATGACATTGATACTGGTATAGCAAACTTGAACTACAATAACAGAGAAGTTTTAGCGGTGAATGGTGACAAGGTTGATAGTTTTGTCCCAAAAGAAGGTATTAACTCAAATGATAAATTTATAGTGGTTGAACGTAACAAAAAATCACTTACAACTTCACCGGTAGATATTTCAATTATCGACTCTATGGCGAATCGTACATATCCAGGAGCATTACAACTTGCCAACAAAGCTTTTGTGGACAATCAACCTAGTTTATTGGTGGCCAAAAGAAAACCGCTAAATATTAGCATAGATTTACCTGGCATGAAAAGGGAAAATACTGTGACTGTGGAAAACCCAACATATGGTAATGTATCTGGAGCAGTAGATGAATTAGTATCTAATTGGAGTGAAAAATATTCAACAACCCATACTTTACCTGCAAGACTACAATATTCAGAATCTATGGTTTATAGCAAATCTCAAATAGCAAGCGCTCTGAATGTTAACGCCCAAGTTCTTGATAATTCTCTGGGAATTGACTTTAATGCAATTGCGAGTGGAGAGAAAAAAGTGATGGTTGCGGCATATAAACAAATATTTTATACCGTAAGTGCAGAACAACCTAACAATCCATCAGACCTTTTTGATGATAGTGTTTCTTTTGAAGAGTTAACTCGTAAAGGGGTAAGTAATAATGCTCCTCCCGTTATGGTATCAAATGTAGCGTATGGCAGAACAATTTATGTGAAATTAGAAACAAACTCTAAGAGTAAGGATGTACAAGCTGCTTTTAAAGCCTTACTGAAGGATGTCAATACTAATGTAGAAACTAGTGGACAGTACAAAGATATTTTTGAAGAAAGTTCCTTTACTGCTGTAGTATTAGGTGGAGATTCACAAAAGCATAACCAGGTTGTCTCAAAAGACTTTAATGATATTAGAAAAATAATTCAGGATAATGCAGAATTTAGTCTTAAAAATCCAGCATACCCAATATCCTATACAAGTGTTTTCTTAAAGGATAATTCAATTGCTGCTGTCCATAACAATACAGATTATATCGAGACGACAGCTACAGAATATTCTAAAGGCAAAATCATCCTTGATCATTATGGTGCATATGTTGCTCAATTTGAAGTAGCTTGGGATGAATTTTCATATGATGAAAACGGGAAAGAAGTACTAACCCATAAAACGTGGGATGGAAGCTGGAAAGACAAAACAGCTCATTTCTCTACAGTAATACCACTTCCGCCTAATTCAAAAAATATAAGAATTTATGCAAGAGAATGTACAGGTCTTGCATGGGAATGGTGGAGAACGATTATTGATGAATACAATGTTCCATTATCTAATGAAATAAATGTTTCAATTGGAGGAACTACATTATACCCAACAGGTAATATTAATTAGGTATAAACTTCCGCCCTGGAAAAACAAACGGCTGAGGCTCTTGTTACACAAGAACTTCCGCCGTTTTTATTTCCTCAAACATCTAGCCGGATTTATGAACACCAATGACTCTACCGAGTGCAATTCCACCATAATGGTAATCCCTTTTTTCTATGAACTGAATATGAATTTAATACTCGATTTATTATCAAAAGATTTACTCCGAGATATATTTAACCTTAAATGTTCAATAACTCTTGTTTAAATTTATTGAAACTAAAGCTTACAAAATTATAAGTTTCATGTAACCAAATTTAATTGTTAAAACTAAAATTGTGTTTTAAAATTGCTATTGTTGAAAATAATGAGGTATTCTTATGGTTTAAAATCCCCCGTAAATGTTAGTTGAAAAACGCATATGCGGAGGTTTTTTACGAAAGGTGATTTACACTAGTAGGGAGAAATGTACTAGCTGTCTGCAATTATATTTTACAACTTGACAGAAGTCTATATGGGGAGTAGTATACAATAGCTACGAAAAAGATACTGTGAAATAATATATTTTGAATGCAATATATACTTATAATCTAAGTTAATATACATCTAGATTTAAAAGTAAGTAAACGAGGTGCAAAAATGAAAAATTTTTTAAGTAAAAAAGATAACCTATTAAACAAATTTTTAGGGATATATTTATTAGCTGTTTTAATGTTATGGATTAAAACATACATCGCTCAAACAGCACAATTTAAACTAGGAGTAGAAGGATTCCTTCAACATTTCCTTTTACTATTAAATCCACTAGGTTCAGCAATGCTGTTTCTAGGAATATCATTTTTATTTAGAGGAAAGAGAAAATATACATCACTAGTTGTAGTGTATACTCTGATGTCTATTCTTTTATATGCCAATATTGTATATTACCGATTTTTTAGTGATTTCATTACATTACCTACAGTTACCCAAACGCAGAACTTCGGAGATTTAGGTGGTAGTGTTCTTACTTTAATAAAGCCTTATGATTTCTTGTTCTTTGTGGATGTATTCGTAATGTTTTACTTACGATTCTCAAGAAAAATACAAAAAGATAGCAATCGTTTTGGATATAAAAAAGCAACGGCAATCATTACTTTTGCATTAGCAATATCAATCCTAAATTTAGGACTAGCTGAAGCTGATCGTCCGCAACTATTAACTCGAGGTTTTGATAGAAACTATATTGTGAAATATCTCGGAATGTATAACTATACGATTTATGATTCAGTAGAAACGATGAAAGCATCTTCACAGAGAGCTTTGGCGGATAGTAGTGATATTACAGAAGTGATGAACTATACAAAATCCAACTACGCCAAACCTAATACGGAATATTTTGGTAAAGCAAAAGGAATGAACGTTATCTATTTACATTTAGAATCATTCCAAAACTTCCTTATCGACTATAAGTTAAACGGTGAAGAAGTTACACCATTTTTAAATTCATTAACAAAAGATAAGAATACATTGTATTTTGATAATTTCTTCCATCAAACAGGTCAAGGTAAAACTTCCGATGCAGAATTTATGCTGGAAAATTCTTTATTTGGATTACCACAAGGATCTGCTTATATTACAAAAGCACAAAATACGTATCAAGCAGCCCCTAGTATTTTAAAAGATTATGGTTATACATCTGCTGTATTCCATGGTAACAACGGAAGCTTCTGGAATCGAAATGAGATTTATAAATCATTTGGATTCGAGCACTTCTTTGATGCTAGTTATTATGACACGGGTTCTTCAGAAAACATGGCTGAATACGGATTGTTAGATAAACCATTCTTTAAACAATCTGAAAGTATGTTAAGTTCGTTACCACAACCTTTCTATACGAAATTAATTACGGTAGGGAACCATTTTCCATATAAAATGGATCAAAGCTTAGTTACAATTGATAAAGCTAATACTGGAGATTCAAGTGTAGATAATTATTTCCAA
This sequence comes from Lysinibacillus sp. RC46, assembly GCF_041262385.1. Classification (NCBI taxonomy): domain Bacteria; kingdom Bacillati; phylum Bacillota; class Bacilli; order Caryophanales; family Bacillaceae; genus Lysinibacillus; species Lysinibacillus sp. RC46. The sequence continues at coordinate 4,910 of NZ_JBGCCF010000036.1, forward strand.
ACAGCACGTTATGCAGATGAAGGGATCAAACAAGTATTCGACCAATTAAAAGAATCAGGATTATATGATAATTCGATGATTGTTCTTTATGGTGACCATTACGGTATTTCAGATAATCATAATGATGCGATGGAACAAGTCATTGGAAAAGAAATTACACCATATGAAAATGCTAATTTGCAACGCGTACCATTATTTATCCATGTTCCAGGAATGCAAGGTGGAACTAACCATACTTATGGTGGCCAAACAGACCTTCTTCCAACGTTATTACATTTACTAGGAATTGATACGCAAAAATTTGTTCAATTTGGTTCCGACTTATTATCAAAAGACCATGATGAAGTTGTACCATTTAGAAATGGCGGTTTTGTCAGTCCTACTATTTATTCGGTTAATGGGAAATTTTATGATAATAAAACAGGTTTACTACTAGATGATAATCAATTAGAGTATGCGAAAACTATTAAAAATAATGTAGATCGTAAATTAGAATTATCTGATAAAGTTGTGAATGGTGACTTATTGAGATTCTATACGCCAACAGATTATACTCCGGTTGATCGTTCTAAGTATAATTACTCGAAAGATAAGTAAACTTTTACAGCGGAATTAGGAAATTTTACATCAGAAAAGCGCGGGAAATCAATGTTTCTAAAATTGATTTCCCGCGCTTTTTAAGGTTTTGACCAGTTTTATTCCAGCCTCTTGTTTGGTTTCTGAAAACTTTTGATTAAGCCTTTTTCCATGAGTTTCTTAGCTATTTTACTTATGGCACTTCCTATAAGGACTCTGTAAGTTTTGTCACGTTGGGATCTACATTTTTTCAATACATTCGATACAGTATACTTTATAAAACTGAAACTTAAATCTGCTGGATAAGAATCCATTTTGAATAATTTTTTTCAAAGGGGTTCTTTTTAATTTATCGTAAATTAAGGGTTTATGAGGTGTATTTGATTAAACTTTACTTATAGTTACACTCGAAAAGATTAAATAAGTAATAGAGAGTATTTCAGCTTGAGCAGTTTACACAAAGTATTTTAAAAGACTTATTTTAAGGTTGAGCTGTTTTTTATTAAAGAGTAGGCACCTACCTAACACTTTTCTATCCCAATTTCATAAACTGTGCATGATATTAACCTATTCATTAACTTCTTTCAGCAATATTTTTTGTATTGAAAGTGCGACGGCAGTTACAATTATTTTCTGTACCGAAAGCATAGCGAAAGGTACGAAGTCTCCCATTCCTATAGTTGTGAGATGAAGCGGGTTTAAACTTACTTTTCAGCAGGTGTTCAAACATTCGCTGAAAGAAGTTAAAGCCTCCGGCGGATGTCACGGAAATCGGCAAGGAGTTCATAAAGGATTTTAGCCTAAATCGCATCCATGCGATAACTGCTAACTGGCCTGCATCGGTGCCGCTGTAGCTACACTTTCGCGCAAAAAACATCTTTTGCTGCCGCTACGTTAACACTGCGCTTTCGCACAAAAAACATTTGCATGCCTAAGTGCAAAGCTGATTTCGGACGCAATGACGCCGAGGCATAATTGATAGAGTAACATGAGAAAAATATTTGGAAAGTAGGGGGAGAACATGTACGACCAATATCTCAAGCACTATTGGTATTATGAATACCCAGTTAGCTTTATGAAACCAACACTTCATATTTATGCACCATCAGCAGTATCTCCGGCATATGGAGCTCCAGTAAATGCTGGGAGGTATGTACCATCCTCAGTATTTCCGGTGTATACAACCCCAGTAAATGCTTCGATGTATGAACCATCCACTAAAAAGGAAATTGATTGTCAAAAGGAAGCTTTTGTAAAGAATTTTTTTTTCAAAGATAAATCATTTAATTTCGAAACGTTGCGTGCAGCTGGATTCGCAGTTGACAACGGCGCTGATCTAAACGAAGTGTTCTTGACCGCTGCGGCAATCCCCGAAGGTGATGAAGAAGCATGGATGATGGAGTGGAAAGCTATCGCAGACAGAATTTATGTACGCGGGAAAGATTCCTTCGAGCATGGAGACAAGATTAGCGCACGAGAGGCATTCTTGCGTGCTTCAGCCTACTATCGTAGCGCTGAATTTTACCGTCGCAAAGATCCAATAAACGATCGGCACGTTCTCGAGCTGTTCGGTCTTTCTCGCGAGGCATTTGTGAAGGCGGGCAAACTGCTGGATGGCCCCTTCGAGGAGATCTCCATCCCTTACGGCGAAGATAAGCTCCACGGATACCTGCTCCTCGTGGACGACAGTGGGAAACCCCGGCCGACGATCATTTACACTAATGGATTTGACTCAACGACAGAGGAAGGCTACTACGTCATTGGCGCAGCCGCGTTGCGGCGTGGTTTCAACGTGATCCTGTATGACGGTCCCGGTACGGGTCGCATGATCCGCGAGAAGAAAGTGCCCTACCGTCCGGACTGGGAAGCGGTACTCGGTCCTGTAATGGATTACGCTGAGACACGTCCTGAGGTCGACAAGTCCAAAATTGTGCTATTTGGGTATAGCATGGGTGGATATCTGTGCGCTCGGACAGCGGCTTTTGATCATCGTCCAGCAGCGATCGTGCTTGACGACGGTTTGACGAGCTTTTTCGCGACTTATCCTCCGCTCCCGGAATTCCTCGTAGAGTGGATCAAAGCCGGATACGATGAGCAGGCGATACCCGTACTCGAATGGATTAAGAAACACGACACCTACGCTCGTTGGGCACTGCAGAATGGTGTATGGGTGTTTGGCGCTTCGAATGAACCGGAATACATCCGTAAGAGCGAGCAGTTTGCTCTCACCACCGAAGACATGCATAAAATCAAGTCCCCTGCTCTAATTCTAGAGGGAGAGAACGATCTTGTGTTCAAGGGGCAGGCAAGTAAGCTTGCGTCCGAGCTAAAAGCTCCGCATAAGCATGTCGTGATGCGGAACGCTGATGGTGCAGGTGAACACTGCCATATGGGCGCAATGCGTTTGCTTCATCAGACAATCTTCGACTGGCTCCACACGACCTTGGGAATCGTTAGTTGGACAACATGACTATGAGCAAAACAAAAAGGCCGTTACAGATTTTTCGACCGAGAAAGACCTTGCAGGGGTGTAGCCAGTCTTTAGACATGGGATGAAAGTGAGGTCAGACAAGAAAGTAGTCTTTACTATCTTAATTGTCTGAAAGAGTGTTATACGGATAGTGATCTATTTTTTTGTGATTCAAAAAATGCCGTGTAATACATTTTGATTCCAATTTGTAATTTGGTCTAGAAAAGCTTGAGCACTGGCGCATAATAATAAGTTTCACTACAAGACATTAATAAGAGTAGTTCGATAGAGGAAGCCCAATTAGACTTTGTCAATGGGCTTCCTCTATTAAAATGTATACAAGTATTTGACAGGGGGCGCCGTATCCTATATAACGACGAAAAAAACTTTGTGTTCAATATGTCTCTTTGGGAGCGAAATGGCCGATTCCCTTTAATTCAAAGTCAAAAAATTTAAGGATTAGTTCATTTTCAGTTTCAATACAGTAATATTTATCAATGTCGGCTTTTCCTCCTTGTAGAATATTTGCAAGTATAGGGGAGAAAAGCGGTAAATCGGTTAAGCTTAAATGTTTTGCCCCTTTAAAATGAGTAGTATATGCTCCTTCGAACTGTTTATTATTGAGTTTGTTCGCTACATAAACAGGAGTACGATTCAGTTGACGCCAAACATCGTCTGAATAAATGTTAAAAAGAGGGGTTGTGTAGGCTTTGCTGCTTGCCATAAAATTATCATCAGCTTTGTTATAAATAAGTTCACTAAAGAAAGGGGCATCGATATTTACTACTGCACTTACATCATCGCGTTCTCTACCTAGCAACACACTTGCAGCACCTCCCATTGAGTGCCCAAACACACCAATTTTCTCTGTATTGATATGTTGATAAATAGGGTCATTGTCACTTTTAGCTTTTGTAAGTATTGTATCAATGACAAAATTCATATCGTCTGTTCGTAGTTTCATCCATTTTTGAATGATATTGTACCGTTCTTCGTTCGAATAAAGACCTTTATTCGTATTTTCGACTTCATTTTTAAAATCTGGACTGATCATAGTTACTATCCCATCCTCTGAACGAGTATAGAAGGAATGATAAGGATGGTCGATGGAAACGACTATATAACCGTGGCTTGCCAGCTCAGTATAAGTAGAACTGTTGCTTGTCTTGATACCATATGCTCCATGTGAGAATACTAATAGAGGGTATGTTCCATCTGCGTTTTTGGGATACCAAAATTCCACATTAACAATTCTGTTGTCCCCCTTGTCAGAAAACTCCTCAATACGGCTCTTGTCAATATATGTGTCAGTAGCGGTTGCGACTTCATATTCTCCTGTCACTTTTGGTGATTGATACTGTGGAAAAATAATGACAGGTGAAAGTACAAAGACAAATATCAATATCATCATAATGGACTTCCACACAATGGTAGAAGTTTTGTATTGTTTGATATTCTTTTTCTTAAGGATAAGAGATACTGTCCCATATACGGCTAATAAGAAAAGTAGGATAGCAAGCATTATCCAGGAAAAACTCCAGACAATCACCGATGAAACAGTGAGTATCACAAATACAATAAATACAGTAATCCTAATCCAATTCTTTAATTTTTTATGGTTTTGCTTAGTTGCTATGCAGTAGATTGCAAAAGCAATCTCGAAAATCACAGCTGTTAATAATAGTAAAATTCCCATAGTCGTTCCTCCACCTCATTGGAAAAATTTTTATGAAATTATCATAATAAACAGATGAAAGGATGTATATGGAAAAACGGTAAGTTGTATTTATAAGCCAATAAGATGCAAAAAACGGTAAGCTCAAATGCTTACCGTAAGATCAATTTCGCCTTGGCGTAATTGCCGCTGACGCTCCGCTTTCGCGCAGTAAACATTAGTAGCTGTCGCTTTGCTTTCGCTACCGATAAACAATGTGTCCGGATTTTGAATTGTGCCCAGGCCTGCACGAGGGCCGACACGATGTCGGTCATTTCGGTAATGCCACAGGACGTGGCGTTTTACCGATGCAGGTCAGTTAGCCGTTTTTGCAGGATGCGAAGGTTTTAGGCTAACATCCTTTATTCATTCCTTTGAAAATCCGTGACACCCGCCGGAGGCTTTATCTTCATTCAATAGGTGTTTGGATACCCACTGAAAAAGTAATTAAAATCGCATTCATCTTACCACCTATAGAGGTGGGAGTCTTTCACTGAATGAAGATAATCTGTTGCAGCCAACTACTGTACTGCTTATTGAATTTCTTGACTACTCACCAAAGTCTTTCTTAAATGTCTTTAGTTTTTCATTGATTTTTTTTGCATCTTTTTTATCATTTTGCCATGACAGTAGATGAACAATGATATAGATTACCGCAATTTGCAGTGCAAGAATGATTAGCCCCGTACCAGTTACAAGATTCATAGCGCTGCCAAGGACAATCAATAAAATCTCCAAAGTGAAGAAATGAATAATAATCCTTATACGCATTTTCTTCTCACTTAGATCATCAGGAGAATATAAAATAAATCCCGTTAATGCACCTAAAAATGAAAATGCCATAAGGATATAAATTGACTTCAAATCGAAGGCCATGTCAGGATCATAAATTTGTCGCAATATAGTAATAATCATGATTATGGATCCGAAGATAATAAAGAAATTCTTAATTATCTTTTGTACAAATTCAAAAAAATTCATATGTATCCCTCTTTACAAACCAAGCATATTTTTAAGGACAGGTACATACTGCCTTGATATAACAGTACGTTCTCCGTTATCCAGGACAGCTTCGAACCGACCACTAATAGTCGGATAAACAGATGAAATTTTGGCGATGTTCAAAATAGTTGATTTCGATGCGCGAAAACAGTTTTTTCCTTTACATAATTCCTCTAACTCGTACAGTTTTTGTTTCACCTCAAAAACGTTGTTCCTGCAGTACATAAAAATTTTTCCATCGACTGCCTCGAAATAATAGATATCACTGAGCCTAATGCGGTGAATACTATCTTGCTGATGTCCGAGTAAAATAGGATTTTCAGATTTCAGCTTGTTTAAGATTTCATTTATTTCTTCATCAACCTCATGACACCTAATAAGAATCTCTTCTTCTAATTCTAGGCTTATTTCTTCTATTGAAATTTTGATATTATCACCCACAAAAATTCAAATTATTTCAGTTTTACTCGAATTCTGTATAAATTTGCAAATGAAACATAGCTAAAAAAGGTTTATTTATTCTAATGATAACAACTTCATATACAATCCTTTTTTACATTTTATCAGGTTACCGTTTTGATTTTATTTTATGATAGTATCCAGAATCTGCTAAGTCAAGTGCAGGAGAAAGGGCTCATTAAAGAAACTCTCACTCGTTATGATGAGTATCTTTTCTCTCCAAGTTCTCCACTTTTCGTTTTAATTGCTCTATATCTCTTATTTTAGTTATTATGAATTTAATTGATAAATAAATAGCGAATATTAATAAAATCAGTATAATTGCGATAATAATTGACTCCAACATTAACATCACATACCTTTCTTACTTTTTCACTTTTTTAAAAACATATTAAGTAATGACTCCTTACAGTTCAATATTACTAAACAACAACATGCAAGTAAAATGAATATACAGAATTGTTCTGTATTTGTTTTATAAATGAACGAAGGGGGAGAGCGTGATAGGATTGAAGAATATATTTATTTTTGTGGGAGGGAAACTAAGTAACAATATTTGGAATAAGTTAAAAAGTAACCGCTGTCTTTAAGGATTTACTTCGAAGTGAACTGAAACCATTTCCTATAGAGGATGTAAATATCTCAAACAAAGTATTATTAATTGATTAATATAAATAATGTCTGCTTATGAGGGAAAGCAGACAGGAAATTAAATAATGATAGGAGGGGTACTAACAGTTTAAAAAACAATTGAACTTATTCGTTATTTCCATAAGAATTCGATTTAAAATACCCTGATTAAAAAAACACCAACTATCATAACAATTAAACCAAATATTTGTATTGGTTTAATTTGATTTTTCGAAGAGTTAAATAATCCGAATTTTTCTACCATCAGGCTACCAGTGATTTGACCAAATAAAACAAGGACTACAGTTTGCCCGTTTCCGATTTGATCAACGAGAAATACATTTATTAGAACATAAGCCCCCCCTAAAATACCTCCAATCCATACCCACCAAGGAGCCGACTGTTTAATAGGCTCTTTAATATTTGTGTAAGAACGATCCATGACCCCAACGACGATAATTAACGTAATGGTACCTACCAAAAATGAAACAAAGGCTGCGTGGGAAGAAGAATTCAGAACTTTTCCTAACTGACCATTGATAGCAATTTGTATAGCCAGTAATATTCCTGACATTATTCCTACTAAACGCCAAATCCATTGATTTAACATGTTTTTCTTAGTTGCTTCGGAAGGGTCTTGGTTAGTTTTCATACTCGGTAAAGCCACAGCTAAAAAAACGCCTATAATGACTAATAATACTCCAAAAACTCGGTTCAAACCGAAAGAATATTGCCTAGAGTTAATCCAGCCATAATTGTCTATTAGCATACTCATCAAAGTCATTCCCAAGATTGGCATTATCGCTGTTTGTACACTTCCTAATTTAGGGAATAAAAGTATATTGGTAGTTACAGCAACTGCACCACAGATTCCTCCTAGCCATATAAAAATAGGTTGGCTTAAGAATAAATCAAATGGAATACCTAATGGTAAACCACTAACTAATATTGTAATCGCTAAAAAGATTACCCCTACAGAGAAGGAGATCATTGAAGCTAAAAAAGGGGAAATCACGAATTTTCGTAATTGAGCATTGATCGCTGTTTGCATAGCAAAAACAACTCCAGTGCTTATAGCTAGCAGTATTGCAAACATAAGAATTCACCCCAAATCTTGTTGAATAAAATTTAGTTTATTTTACTGAGATATTGCCCTTCTCATCACTAAAAATGAAAAACGCCGGTATCGACTAATCAAAACCGCCGTTTGGCATATTGAATAAATTTTTGGCACGAAAGTTCAGCTGTTTTACTAAAATCCATTTTATTAAAAGGTAATAGTTAATCTATGATTGTTCATGTAATAAGATTATAAAATGATTACACATTTTAATGAAGTGAAAAAAGACTGAATATTGGTTTCAGTCTTTTTTTGTTAAACAGAACTTTTTAAATTCATTATATTCAGGGGATGTATCTTTCTGCTTTTAAATTTAATGGATAAACTTTACAAACGGATAAATAAAATATATAATCAACAATCATATTAACAATGTTTATATGGTTGTTGATTATATTTATTATGTGAGGTGCTTATTTTGAAAGGAAGAGATGTTGTTTTAGGATTACTTATGGAAAAAGAATTATCTGGTTATGATATAAAAATTGTTTTTGAAGATGTATTCACGCATTTTTTTGATGGCAGTTTTGGAATGATTTATCCGACTTTAAGACAGTTGGAAAAAGAGGGGAAAATAAAAAAAGAGGTTGTCATGCAAGAAGGTAAGCCAAATAAAAAAATGTATTTCATAACAGATGAAGGAAGAGAAGAGTTTTATCAATACATGAAGACAGATGTAGAAAAGGATGTTCTACGTTCTGACTTTTTAATGAGGATGTATTTTGGGAATTATAGCGATAGCAATTCAATGAAGAAGTGGATTGAAGAAGAAATTGAGAGAAAAGAGGCGTATGTTGCAGATCTTCTCTTAAAATATGAAAAATGGAAAGAAGGCATTACATTTGCGGAAGAGATTTCATTAGAGGTTGGGATTGCATCTTATATGGCTCAAGTTAAAACATTAAAAGATAAATTAGCGCAATTAGTAATACAAGAAAAAAGAGATGAATTGTAAAGTTTCGTGAAAGTGGGGGGATTTATGGAACAACCAAAAGGAATCAAAATCGTTTTCTTAATGTGTTTAGGGATTTTCTTGTGTATGATTGATACGACAATTATGAATATTGCCTTACCAGCAATACAGACTGATGTGAACACATCTTTGGAGAAAATGTCTTGGATATTGAATGTCTATACGATGTCTATTGCGGTATTAGCGATACCACTAGGGCGAGTCGCTGATATCTATGGAAAGGCAAAATTATATATTATAGGCTTAATAGTTTTTGGAGTTGGTTCAGCGTTATGTGCATTTGCAAATACGGGGGATTTTCTTATTTTTTCTCGTTTTGTTCAAAGTATAGGAGCTGCTGTTTTGTTTCCAACAAGTATGGTAATTGGCGTCTCGGCAGTTCCGCTGGCAAAAAGGCATGTTGCGTTGGGGATTTTAGGGGTGACACAAGGGGTATCGGCAGCTATAGGTCCTGTACTAGGTGGAGTTATTACACAAAATTTAGGATGGAGATGGGTATTCTTTGTGAATATTCCGATTTGTGTAATTGGTATTGTGTTATGTTTCATTATGTTAAAGATAAAGAATGAGGAACGCGTAGTTGCTAAAATTGATTGGACTGGATTAGTACTTTCTAGTTTTGCTATTTTCTTTTTCACACTTGTTTTAGTTAAAGGGAATACATGGGGGTGGATGAGTAACTTTGCATGGATGTGCTATATCATCAGTGCTACTTCTTTTATTCTATTTATCTTAGTTGAAAGAAAAGTTACATCACCGATGGTAAATTTGCAGCTATTTAAAGATCGAATTTTTGTTGGAGCTTCTATTGTAGTTATACTTAGTAATTTATTTTTAATTGGTGTAACTGTTTTGCTTCCAACGTTTCTCACAAAAATACAACACCGAACAGAAATGGAAGCAGCTTTTTTAGTGACACCTATTTCTGCTATGATATTTTTAGTTTCTCCGTTTGCTTCACTCGCTATGAAGAAACTTGGCAAGGTTCAGGTTATTTTAGTGGGGTTTATAGTTATGAGTTTTGCTTATTATTGTTTACAGATGATAGGAGCTGAATCAACAAATAAAGAAATTATCATTCCGTGTATGATTTTAGGTGTTGGATTTGGTTTAATTGTTGGGCCAATTACTATGTTAACAGCCTCCACATTTGAGGGGGAATTATTAACCGCTTCTCAAAGTGTTGTATCCATGCTCAGACAAATTGGAATTGTCTTGGCTGTGGCTATTTTTGTCTCAGGCTTAACTCATAATTTATCCATAAATAAAGAAAATGTTTATCACTATGCGGAAAAAAAGGTGCATGAACTTCATGTTGATCAAGCGGAGCAAGAGCAAATATTAACAGTAACAAAGGAAAAAATACAAAACAAAGACTTAGAGTCGAATATTGAAAAGAATCAGGGAGCTGATCATATTGGCATAAATCAACAACAAAAGGAAAGCATGATTAAAGAGAAAGTAAATAATGCTTTAAATGAGGTTCCGGTAGAATACAGAGAAATAAAACGGGTAGAAATTACAAACCAAGTAACAAAAGCGGTTGGAGAAAAAATAGAGGACATAAATAGAGAAATTAATACATTCTCGAATGATATTAGTCATTATGCTGAAAAAGAGATGGCAAAAAGTTTCACAGATTTATATAAAGTAAGTGTACCAATTATTTTGCTCTGTAGTTTAGTGTCTTTTATGTTTCGCAATAGAAAATTTGAAGTTAATAACAGAAAAAGACAAAATGTATAGTAAAATTGTTGCCCCATGATTTTGCAACGAAGTTTCAATCTTATAACTTTAAAGGGGTTACAGAAATAATTTGGAATCGATATAGATGCTACTTGTGTCAGAAACAGTACTTTTGGGTAAAGATGATGTTTGAATTGTATTTCAGGGAAAAATTTGTTAATATACAAATACAATGATGAGAGGACTGATGGATGGACATGATTAACTAATCTGTATTTTTATTTGAAATGAAAAACTTCAAACTACAAAATATAGGATTAGTCTGTCCATTTTTATAAATCAGTTTACACTTTATTTGTCATGGTTCCAATGGCAAATAAAGAGCTTATTTAATATAAGTAAAAGACTAATCCTTCCAATTTACAAATTGGGAGGATTTTTTATTCTCTCATGGTTAAAATCTATTGATTTCTGTACCTTAATTTAATAAATAAAGGGGAGTGGAAAATGAGCGATTCAGACACTATTGTTACGCATGTATTACTCCGTACAAGTCGTTAATATCCATCACTTATACGGAGAAATTTAGAATGGATGGATATGCCGACTTTGTATAAAAAGTAAAAAGTATTGATATACAAAGGAGGAATTATCATGTCAATGATACAAGTTCAAAATTTAACTTTTTCTTATCCAAGTAGCTTTGACAATATTTTTGAAAATGTAAACTTTCAAATAGATACGGATTGGAAACTTGGATTTATCGGTAGAAATGGACGAGGAAAGACAACATTCTTTAATTTATTATTAGGGAATTATGAGTATAGTGGGAAAATCAATTCTTCGGTGGAATTTAATTATTTCCCTTATCCAGTTTCGGATAAAAACAAGTATACTCATGAAATCATGGAAGAAATTTGCCCCCAAGCAGAAGATTGGGAAATTCTTCGTGAAATTTCCTATCTAGACGTTGATGCCGAGGTCATGTATCGACCTTTTAAAACATTGTCAAATGGAGAACAAACAAAGGTGTTGCTTGCTGCACTTTTTTTGACGGAGGGTCAGTTTCTATTAATTGATGAGCCAACTAACCATCTAGACACGGAAGCACGAAAGATGGTCTCTGAATATTTAAGGAAGAAAAAAGGGTTTATATTAATTTCACATGACCGAAACTTTTTAGATGGATGCGTTGACCATATCCTATCTATAAATAGGGCCAATATTGAAGTTCAAAGTGGTAACTATTCTTCTTGGAAATTAAATTTTGATAGACAGCAGGAACACGAAGAGGCAACTAATGAGCGTCTACAAAAAGACATAGGGAGATTAAAACAGTCTTCAAAGCGTACATCAGGTTGGTCAAATCAAGTGGAAGCTTCCAAAAATGGGACGACAAATTCGGGTTCTAAGTTGGATAAGGGTTTTGTAGGACATAAAGCGGCAAAGATGATGAAGAGAGCAAAGAACATTGAATCAAGGCAGCTAAAAGCTATTGAGGAAAAGTCAAAACTGCTAAAAAATGTGGAAAAAACGGAGTCATTAAAATTAGAATCATTGGCGTTTCATTCAAATGAATTGATTGTTTTGGCTGATGTGTCTGTTAAATACGATGACCAAATTGTGAATAAGCCAATAAGCTTTAAACTGGAACAAGGTGAACGAATTGTGCTAGATGGAAAGAATGGAAGCGGAAAAAGTAGTATCCTCAAACTAATTCTAGGAAAACCGATACAGCATACAGGCTCGATGTATGTAGGTTCAGGTCTCGTTATTTCCTATGTCCAACAAGATACTTCTCATTTGAAGGGAATGTTATCGGACTTTATTGAAGAGCATGGGATTGATGAAACGTTATTTAAATCTATTCTACGTAAGATGGACTTTGACCGAATTCAATTTGAGAAAGATATTTCTCATTATTCTGGTGGACAAAAGAAAAAGCTGCTTATAGCCAAAAGTTTATGTGAAAAAGCGCATATCTATATTTGGGATGAACCGTTGAATTTTATTGATATTTATTCGCGCATGCAGATTGAAGAGCTTATTCAAGAATTTAATCCCACAATGGTGATTGTTGAGCATGATCAGGCATTTCAACAAACAGTTGCAACCAAAATTATATCTATGTAGTTAATATGAAGAACTGAAAATATAATCAGTTAATCAGGTATTAAACTATGGTGCATTAGTTAAAGAACGTAGATAAAATAATCAACCTCTTTGTGAAGACCTAAACATAAATATATAGAGAAGAATCCATTTTGATCAATCTTTTTTTCAAAATGGATTCTTTTATTTATCGTAAAATACTGGATTATGAGGTTTTTTGAACAAACTTTATTTTAAAGCAACAATAAAAGGAATGGGTGATAAAGGTATCAAATTAACAACAATTCAGTATGGTGAGAAAACTGGTATACCAAAAGGCTGAAGGAAGTGGCTATTAATCAATTATTGTGATTGAATGATGTGGTCATTAACAAATGCTTTTAAGAAAAATAATTCATCATCATTGGGGTCTCTTTTATTTTCTACTTTAAAGCACTTAATAGCATTTTCTAGTGAGGTGGATTTTACAGCTCGACTTGCTGTTGTTAACTCTTCCCAATATATAGTCATTTCATTGGAATCACAGATCGATTCATGACCAAGTAAGAACATTTCAGCATCATATTTTTTAATGTCATTAATCATAGGCAATAACAATGATTGCTTGAAATGAAATAGGGAATTTGTAGTTGTACAATATGCAGAATCACCTAAAAAAACAACTTTTTCGTCAGGAATATAAATAATTGTAGAGTCGTCTGTATGAGTACTTCTGATTCTTTCAATTAGGCAAACTTTATTACCTAAATCAATAGTTAATGTATTTTCAAAAATTACATCTGGAGAATTCAATTTAAAACTACCTCTGTTAGGTATACCAGCTTGTATAATCTCTATACACTTAGCATTCATCTGATTAGTTTTCACATACTTTTGCAGTGAATTATCATCAAACCTATAACTTTGCCATTCTTTTAACAATTCGTTTGTTCGACTATTAACTATAACAGTTGCTTCAAATTCATTCATTCCAAGGAAGTGATCCCAATGCGCATGTGTAATTACCAAATATTTGATAGGTGGTACACTTAGTTTCTCGATTTCTAGTAAAAAGTCTTTAGCATGTTGAGTTGAATTGCCAGCATCTATAATTAGACTAAATTGGTCACCACATACCAAACCTAATGTTGGCCGTTCGTTATCTTCTTGATTTGGTAAATAATAAATAGTATCACTTAATTTATTTAACATGTTATTTCTCCTCTACTTTAGATATTAATTCTATGAAAGAGAAAATCTACATGTTTGTTGTAAAAAACTAAAACATAATTTAAGATTTTCTCATTTTACTTTTTTACCATTGGACTGTACCTCCTTTTTTTACTAAGGAAAAGTATAACACAATAAACGGATTTTTGCGAAAATTCGGAATAGTGGCACCCATATTTTATTTAAAGTGCACACTTCGTCAAAATAACAGACAAAACAAGCACTCTCTATTTTGTAATAATAAGCACTGGATAGGGAGGGGGAATGGGATACCCCATGTGAAAATAATTTCTTTCCGTTATCCAATAAAAACAAGGTCTGTTTGGAAGGAGGTTATTCTATAGGAATAATTTTATCTTTGATAGACAGCAGTATTTCTAGTTGCTTCAAAACTCTTGTAGGAAATAAGGAGGCTAAAACCCAGCCATATAAAACCGGCGCCTGTTAGCGTCCCACCCGTGTAATCTTTCATTTGTTGATGAAATAAGGGTTAAATTGAGTCAGTGGACAAATACTAACTGTGAAAAGGCTGTATTTTATAGAACAGCAAACCTTATTTATTTATAATTAGTAGAGTAAAATTTGGTTGACCTTAAGAAACAATATTTCTTAGAAAAGGAGGTCGTACATGGAGCTCTTAATATCGATATTGATTCTACTTGTATTATTATTAGTGACAAATGTACTGGCACATTATATTTCTTTCATCCCGATTGCTTTAATTCAAATTGCAGTTGGAATTATAGTTGCTTTAGTAGCAAAGAATTTTACCATTGAAATTGAAGCGGAATGGTTTTTGCTATTGTTTATTGCACCGTTACTTTATCATGATGGCGCACATTTTCCTCGTGAACAATTATGGAAAATGCGATTACCGATTTTAGGCAATGCGATTGTATTAGTACTTTTAACGACTATTGTTGGTGGTCTGTTTGTGCACTGGATGATTCCGTCGATTCCTTTAGCGGCTGCCTTTGCTTTAATGGCTATTTTATCACCTACTGACCCAGTGGCGGTAAATGGCATCGCCAAAAGAGTTCATATTCCAGATCGTATTATGAATTTAGTTCGCGGGGAATCTTTAATCAATGATGCATCGGGGTTAATCACGTTTAAATATTCAGTAGCGGCGATTGTAACCGGTTATTTTTCATTGAAAACAGCAACAAGTGATTTTCTTTATATGTTTTTTGTTGGTTTACTTATAGGGATTTTAGGTGCATTAGCAATATATTGGATTCGACTTCATCTTCGCCGTATAGGAATAGTGGATTCAACATTTTACGTCTTGCTACAAGTTCTAACACCATTTATTTTATATTTGATAGCAGAAGAAGTATTTCATGCATCAGGGGTAATTACAGTTGTAACAGGTGGAATTATTGCGGCAATTGTTAAAGAAAAGACCGAAAGTTTCATTGCACAGGAACAGGTGGTAACAGAACATGTTTGGTCAATTGTGACTTTTACATTAAATGGGGTTATTTTCCTCCTGCTTGGGCTAATGCTACCTTCTGCCACAAATTCAATACTAGTAAGCGAGGAAATTCATAATAGTATCCTTATTTTATATGTGCTAGCAATTGGTTTGATGGTGTTAGTCATCCGTTTTGTTTGGGTGATGTTCTTTCATGTAGTAGATAAAAAAATATTTAAGAACGAAGATACAGTGACAATGAAAGATCATATTGTGACAACGCTTGTTGGCGTTCGAGGTACGATCACGATGGTAGGTATATTATCATTACCTCTAGTAACTGATCTAGGAGAATTATTTCCGGATCGTCAATTACTTATCTTTTTAGCTGCAGGTGTTATTTTATTCACCTTGATAATGGCAACCATATTTTTACCTTTATTAAATGATCAAGAAAAAGCCCAACAGCCAAATATAATGAATGAAAAAAGAGAAATGTTAAAACATGCGATTCGTAGTATTCAACGTGAAACAGTTGAAGAAAATGCTGCTATAGCTCTAAAGTTAATGAATCAATATAACGCAATGTTAATGAATGTTGAGCGAAAACAGTCAGAAGAAGCATTTCAAGCATATAGGCAACAAATGTTGGAAGTTAGAAAAATTGGGATGGAATTAGAAATAATTTATACGAAGCAATATATGACTGAACTTGGATTAAACGAATCAATTCAACAGGAAATTGATTATATTCTTAAAGAAAGAAAAGATATGTTAAATAATCGAACATTTACTTTATTAAAACGTAGTTTACGTCATTTTTTACGTGAACGGAAGATGAGCAAACTACCAGCCAATGTTGTAGAACAAATTAATAAAGTAAAAAAAGATTTAAAAGATCATGTGACATCATCAATTATCAAGCATGTTCAAGAAACGAATGAATATTCTATAGATATTGCTCAAAAAGTGGAAATGTACTATCGTCACTTACAATACTCATCTTATAAAATGGATTCTTCAGAGCAAGAAGAACAAAAAGAATACTTAGCTTTAATAGCCATTGAAGCACAAAGAAATCTTATAAATGAATGGTATCTGGCCGGTGATATAAATAATGAATTAGCTAAAGAGTTAAGAAGATTTGTGAATAATTTGGAAAGTGTTATTTTACTTGAAGAGGAAGAATAAATGGTGACTGCCTAGCATAATTTGCTGGGCTTTTATGTGTTTTGTTACTTTGAGTTAGCTACGGTTAATCAGTCAATAATGCAATTGGTAATGCTACTGGTTCAGAGGTATTTTTGCCTGGATAGGCCCGATACCAGCCGTAAGAGAATCGCCTATCCCCAGATAACATAAAGGATTGAAATCCATATTTCACCTCAAATGATTAATTGTATTTTTATAGTATTCAGTTCAGTTACGATTAGAAACTATTTGGTTGTCATACAGCCAGGCATGACGGACAAATCCCGCTTTGTTGGAACTAACATATACATATATAAAGTACTTACTATTGAGATGGAAAGGGGGAAAATCAATGCCGCGCGGAACGCATCAGGTAGAGGTGGAGTTACCGATAAATAAGATTTGGGATTTTGTTAAGGATATGGATAACTGGGCTCCACTTATTCCTGGATATATTCAACACCGAAAAATTACTAACCGCCAGTCCACTTGGGAATTTTATAGTAACATCGGATTCATAAAGAAAAAGATTAATCTAATGGCCACTATAGAAGAATGGATTGAACCGACAAGGGTTACTTTTAATTTAAAGGGTTTAAATGAGGAACTTTCAGGCGGTGGCTATTTCCTGGCAGAAGTAATAGCTAAAAATAAAACGAGGATAACAGGTTTTCTTGAGATCAATGCTGGTGGTGCATTGGGACCGCTGGTTAATGAGGTATTAAAGTCTTATCTTCCTAAAGTAACAGAAGAAATGACGATTGGGATCTCTACAAAATTGGAGGAGCTTAATTAAAAAATGTTGCATAAAGTCATTGCTACACCACAGAAAATGAAAGATTATTACGTTCTTTCATGGGAGTTCAATAAGTAAAAAAGAGCTGCATATGCAACTCAATGTTATACAAGTAAAGCCCCGAATAATCTCACCTGCTCCTCAAATTAGCCCTCATCTATTTAAGATGGGGGCTATTTGACGCTTACGAATTATTTGCGACAATGTTGCTATTCCGAGTCGTTATGCAAAAGAAGATAATAATTGGTTGAATCTATCGCGCTCCTCTAAAAAAGCGCAATGGCCGCTGTTTTGGAACGGAACTAGCGTTGAATTTTTGATCAGCTTATTTGTTTCCTCAGCTTGAGTAAACGGAACGACTTTATCGTGAATTCCGTGAATAATTAATGTGGGTACATCGATCTGACCAAGATCGTTGTAAACATTTTCATCCCTAAGCGTGACCATAATGGCGGAAGTCGC
Source organism: Lysinibacillus sp. RC46 (assembly GCF_041262385.1). Classification (NCBI taxonomy): domain Bacteria; kingdom Bacillati; phylum Bacillota; class Bacilli; order Caryophanales; family Bacillaceae; genus Lysinibacillus; species Lysinibacillus sp. RC46. The sequence continues at coordinate 22,727 of NZ_JBGCCF010000036.1, forward strand.
CCAATTCGCCGCTTGTAATCCCATTAAAACGAACCAATCGGATTTCAGTTCGGAAATATACTGAAAGAAAAAAATTCGCGTTTGGTCTTGCAGCATTTGCGGTCGGTCATGATTTGTATCCTCGATGATTTTATTTGTAAATTCTTTTGGAACGCTAGATGGAGAGGCAGCGTCGACCAGGACGAGTTTAGATACCCTATACCCTTTGTAACGAGCCATGTAACGGATCGAGATTGCACCTCCTGTAGAGTGCCCTACCAGTGTTATGTTGCTTAGCTGTAACGTCTCGATGACCATGCGGACATCATCTGCTAATCTATCGAAAGAATACCCGCTAAAAGGTTTATCCGATTTGCCATATCCCCTCCAGTCCATTCCAATACAACGATATCCAAGCGTTGGAAGGAAATTGAACTGATATTCGAACTGGTTATGGTTTAGCGGCCACCCATGAATAAACAGAATCGTTTTGTTTCCCTTTGGATTGATGTCCTCGATAAATACGTTGACGCCTGGTTCGACAGTTACAAAGTATCCCAAGTGTATCACCCCATTTATTAAAAAGTAATTTCCCATTAAGATATTCACCTAAGGCAGAGTGTATGCCTAATATCGGCGTTAAACTTTGTTGAGCTAGTGCGAAGTTCTGATGAATACAAACTTAAGAAACGCCCAAGGATGGTAGGGGGATTTTTCGATTTTTAATGCAATGGCGGAAAGCCCCTTTCCTCGTTGAAGCAGCATATTAGTATTGATATTTTCGCTCTATAATAACGCGATTTCAACAGTTGAATTCGCTTCAAAAGGTTAAGCAACAAACCAGAAAACGAGCGCTGATTCTTGTTACATAATCGCGCCCGATTGTTGAAGATCGTCATTCAACTAAAGCCCCTGTAGTTAAAATCAAGAACTTTATAAGAAGATTAACTAAATTCAAGAAACTACTCTAAGATATTCTTATACGCTTTAAAAAGTATAAATCCTATAAAACAACTTAGTAGGTTTAGAATAATGTCATCTATATCAAAACTACCTAAAAACAAGATTAGTTGGAGGATTTCTACACTGAGTATGAGTAAAAAGCAAGAAGTCATCGTTTTGATTATATTTCTTTGAGAGGTAAAAGCCATTGGTATTAGAAATCCCATTGGTATAAAAGGAATGATATTACCAAAAATATTCATAAAAGCTATACTAAAACTCAAATCACTTATATAAGTTTCGATTGTTCTAAAAGGAACTAAGTTTGCACTTAATCCCCATTGGTCCCTACGCTCCATATTCGATTGTATAGTATTGATAACATCTTGTATGTCTCCATTGAACTTAATCACTATAAAATTTAGCACTAATAATATGTATATTGAAAAAAGAATCCTCCAATTTTTGTTATTCATACTTAGAAACCACCTCAATTCAGCCTATGTACTACATCATTGGTTGAAGTATAACCTTCCAAAGCGCCGTTTGGTAACATTTCATAAAAAAATGTTATTCAACAATATGGCCCGATTGTTGAACAACAAGTTAAAAAACACTCTTCAACTATCCTGCGCCGTTAGTTGAATTAGAAAAAGATGGAATCTCTATGGAATCCCATCTTTAAGTAAAGCACCCATTAGCTTAAAAAGAGAAGTTAATTTTCGGAGGGACATTGTACCCCAAGGCGGATTATACAAAGTAAACCGCTAGAGCCCCTTGTTCCAACCCCAACGACAAGAACCGTCCCCTTAACCCAGCCACGTTTTTCCACTCTGGCATATAATTTTAATAAGGTTATTTTATAAAAAGCAATATAAAGGGGATATATATATGATTGTAGATGTTAATGTTTTCAACTTTACTGATATCACAACAGCATTAGTGAGCGCACAAGACGGAGATGTATTCAATTTTTTTATTATAAATGATATCAATTTCAGTAGTGTTGTTTTGATACAAAAAAATATCACAATTAACCTGATAAATAGCAGCGGCAGTAGTAGTGTTACACTTGCGATTACAAGTGGAGGAAGCTTTCGTCACTTTTCAACGTTAACAAACGGCAGTTTAACCGGAGTGTCGATGAATGTAGGTGTAGGTATCATCCTTGATGGCGGAGGGACGGGCGGAGGTATATTAATTTTCGGTTCCAATTGTTCCCTAACGCTTGATGGCAGCACAATTACCAATTGCAGGAGTAGTGGCAAGGTGGCGGCATCCTGGTTCAGGGCAATATTAGTAGAAGCAGTCTGATCATGAACGCCGCGCTCATAGAAAACTGTTTTGCTGGTAGTGGTGCCGGTGTCTTTGGTGCTGACTGTGACATCGTGATGAACGGTGGGGAAATAACAGGCAACCGTGCGAACAACAGCGGTGGCGGTATTACCAATAGCGGGAGGGAACAGACTGGGTTCCACCCTTACCATTGACGGAGGAATAATCACCGCTAATTCTACCGTGGTGGCTTTCGGTGACGCAGGAGGTATAAACGCGTTTGACACCATCGTTACAATTCAAAACAGTGAAATAAGCAACAATTCGGCCGACGGCAATGGCGGCGGCATCTATTCAATGCCACAATCTTTGGGTAGCAATGCAAATGCGCTTGTTATCATGAACAGCACAATAATTGGCAACAGTATAAGAAATTTCGGCGGAGGTATTAGGGTACAGGGTGTTCTAGGCGAATTTTCAATTACAAACTGCTTAATTACTGAAAATAAGGCAGTCAGTGTTATAGCCGGCTCAAATCAAGGCGGTGGCATTTACTTCTCCAGTGGCTCCACCCTTACCCTAAGCGACGGCCAGGTGACCGGAAACATGAAAAAGCTTTACAGCTTAAAGCCGCTGCAGCTCGTAATCCTTTTGAAAAGACCGTTTACCAGAGTCATATTTTAAGTCTTGATATGTATATAAAGATCCTTCTTCAATACAAAGAGCATCTATCAAAGTTAGAGTCAGAAATAGATGCCCTCGCAAAAGAAATTGAAGAATATAGTATTATCAAATCTATTCCCGGTATCGGTGAAAAAATCGCTGCAACGATTATTTCTGAGATTGGTGAAATAGATCGATTTAACAACCCTAAAAAGCTTGTGGCTTTCGCTGGAGTTGACCCAAGTGTTTTCGAATCAGGTAAGTTTTCAGCGACCAAAAATCGAATTACAAAACGAGGTTCAAGTAGACTTCGTCATGCCTTGTTCATGGCTGTTCGTTGTGCAATACGAGATTGCAGGAAAACTAAAACAGACGATAAAATCATTCCTCGAAACAAGCAATTGCGTGAGTTTTATGATAAAAAACGTGACGAAGGAAAACCTTTTAAAGTAGCGATAGTAGCTTGTATTAATAAACTATTACATTGGATTTTTCCCTTATTAAAAAATAGAACTACGTACCAAGATTTAGCTTGATAAGTAAGTACAACTAAATCAAACAAAACCTTCCAAAAACAAACTTTAGGAAGGTTATTTGTCATGCACTTTTTAGTATAGCACGTGCCTATTAAACTTTTAACAGAAAATTATTGACAAACTATTAGCTGGTTTAGTTTAAGTACATTTCTTCACAATATTTACATTAACTTTAACATAAATATCCAGTAATGAATCACCTCTAAGAACAACTAAAGAGGTCATTTTTATCAAACTTTATTAAAATTATCAAACTTTATTATAAACAATCAAACTTTTTTACAAAGCTACACTTAAATATTCCAATTTTCATTTTTGCTCATAAAAAAGCTGAACTAATTTGTTTGAATTATTCAGCCTAAAAATACCTATTATAATGTTACACATTTTATGAAGAATACTGGTGTATAGATAATACGTTAACTATTGACTTTTAATAAAATCGAATTGCTACTTTTTTATTATATATAATCGTTTCTCCCAAAATATAGCTCGGAAATTGATTCACTTAAACTCCCGTATTTCTCTAGATAAACTTCGCAGTATCTCCATATAAACTACAGATTATCCTTCTATAGTTGAACTATCAAGGAGGTAATAAAAAATGAATTTTATCAAACGTGCATTTTTAAGTGTAAAAGCAAGGAAAGGGAAATCGCTAATATTATTTACTGTATTTCTAGTAGTTTCTAATCTAGTATTAGCGGGTTTTGCAATTCAAAATGTCTCACAAAAGGCGAATGATCATGCTAGACAAACATTAGGTGTAGACGTAAGTCTTAGAATCGATGAAGAGAAGCTTATGGAAAATGTGGCAAAACAGCGAGAAGAGAATCCGAGTGGAAAAATAAAGCATCCGGAACTTTTGGTAGAAGAAGCAGACCAGTTAGCTAAATCGCCCTATGTAATAGACTACAACTATTTAAAAAGTGACATGCTTGTAGCAGATGATTTTGCACCTATTAATAGTGAAAAAGATGAAGAAGGGGTAATTGGAACAGTAGGTGGTAGTAACCCTGGAAATATGAAAATGCCTAATACATTTATCCAAGGTGTAAGAAGTTCTGATTTAATGCAAGATTTTACAGATGGAACGAATGAAATTATTGACGGTCGTCCAGTTACATCAGAGGATGCGAATAAGAAAGTAGCTCTGATTGAAAAACGGTTAGCCGAACAAAACGAGCTTCAAGTTGGTGATAAGTTAAAGATTAAATCACCTGATGAAACAGCGAAGGTTGACTTAGAAATAATAGGGATATACAAAAATTCCGGGATAACTGACTTCGAGGAAAACTTACCAGCTATGATGCATCCATCGAATAAAATATACACTACTTATGATTCGACGAAAGAAATGGAGAAAGAAAATGATAAAAAGGATGTATCTATTAACGAAGTAATTTACTATTTAAATGATCCAGAAAATATTGAGGATTTTAAAGCAGACGCAAAGAAAACAAATATTGATTTCAATCTATTTAAGTTAGATGCGCATGACGCTTTATATCAAAAAATGGTAGGCCCTATCGAGAATATTGCCGCTACTTCTAAAATGATTGTCTATTTAGTATCCATTGCAGGATCCATTATATTAGGTCTTATTATTATGTTGACCATAAAAGAGCGACGTAAGGAATTAGGTATTCTATTGGCTATCGGTGAAAAAAAGAGGAAATTAATAGGACAACTGTTAGTAGAAGTACTTTGTATAGCTGTACTAGCATTTGGCATTTCTATCATTACAGGTAAAACAGTGTCGCAAAAAATGGGAGACAGTTTATTACAGCAAGAAGTTATTGCTGCTGAAGATCAACAACAAGAATCAAATACTTTAGGATTCTCGTTTGGAATGATGAATAAACAAAATAAAGATGTTGAACCTATCGACAATATTGATGTAAGTATATCAACTCAAGATGTGTTGAATTTAGGTGGATTAGGGCTATTAATTGCGATTTTATCAACACTGCTACCAGCATTATCAATACTTCGTTTAAATCCAAAAGAAATACTATTAAAAGATGAGTAGGAGGAGTCATATGGACATCATATTACAATTTAAAAATTTAAATTACTATTATCAAAGTAATAATGGGAAGAACACTTTATTAGAGAATGTTAACTTTACCTTTGAAACAGGATGTTTCTATAGCATTTTAGGTCCATCAGGTTCAGGAAAAACAACAGCACTTACTTTAGCAAGTGGATTAGATAACCCTAAAGAAGGACATGTGCTCTACAAAGGAAAAGATATACGGAAAATTGGTTTAGATAAATATAGAAATAAATATGTTTCAATAATCTTTCAATCTTATAATCTGATTACGTATATGACGGCTCTTCAAAATGTCGTCACGGCAATGGAAATTACAGGGGTTAACATAAAAGATAAAAAGAGAAGAGCTCTTGATTTATTAGAAATGGTAGGCTTGTCAGAACTCGAAGCAAAAAGAAAGGTTTTACAGCTTAGTGGCGGTCAACAACAGCGTGTAGCCATAGCCCGTGCATTATCTTGTGAGGTAGATTTATTAATTGCGGATGAACCGACTGGTAATCTAGACGAGAAAACTTCGGATGAAATTGTAAAATTGTTCAAAGAACTAGCGCATAAAGAAAATAAATGTATCATCGTTGTCACTCATTCCCAGGAAGTCGCTAAACAGTCTGATAAGGTAGTTTATCTTGAACAACGAAATTTGGTTTGTAAAAATGTGAAGAAGAAATAGTTTGTAAAAATGTGAAGTCAAATATTAAAATTGGAGTGGAAAAAATGTGGACAAAAATAGCAGCATCCATTGGCTTAGTATCTATCGGAATAGCAATTGGTTTATTTGCAAATTTGGCGAATTTAGGTGGTGACTCGGATCAAAATGAAACCAATATGTTTCAAGACAAAAACACGTATTCAGAAGAAAAGATTCCCGATCAGCGGCAGTGGGAATCTCCAAATCCAAGAGGAGAAATGACGCCAGAGCAGTGGGAGGAGTTCACATCAAAACCAGGTGAACGTACACCAGATCAGCGGGATCCTTTCTCATCTAATTCAGAAGAAGATATGATACAAGGTTCTACATCTCCTATTTGAAATTCTTGCATGCGTGGCCCGACAGATTTACCTTCAGGTAGAAATGAACTGCCTCCTAAATATCGGTTATAAATAACGTTTCCCCTAGGATAAACAGGTGAAGATTAAAACATGTTTATCTTAGGGGGAACTTTTTGTTTTAATCAAAATTTCTCTAAGAAATCTACCAGTAGAGATTTTTAGAATTGAAGCTCTTAAAAAGACAATATCCTTATCGGTAGGAAAGCAATGAAGGAGGATGTATAAAAATCTATGATAAAGGCTGGAATTATAATCCTTATTAATTTTATAAATAAATCTTTAAATTACAAAATAAGAATCCATCTTTTTTCAAAATGGATTCTTATTATTATCATTATCATATTAATAAAGTTTTTAAGAGTTTTTAATCATTAATCATATTGATAAGTGACTTCATACTCTTAAAGAAGATATCCTCTGCTCCTAATGCTTTAAGCGATACGTATGTTAAACACGAACACAATAACAATGTAAAAACGGCCAATAACATCAATGGACGTAGATCAATTTTATACATAAAAGCTTCTCCTTAGTTGAATAAGTTGAAAGAAAACTGTTGAATAGACATATAAATCTAGACGTGCCCATCCTGTTGAAAGTATCAATTTTCTTCCTAACAACTAATTTACATGACCAATCTGGTATTTGTGTGAAGATATTGAGGTGTTTATGTAGAGAAATTAAACTCAAAAGCTTTCCTTCCAGTCGATTGTGGTAATCACATTGATGTTACAAAACAAAGTCGCAAAGAACCTCCATATTTGTAAATGAGATTGTCTAATATAATTTTAAAAGGTGAGGCATCTTCACATAAACTACAAATTGAACGGTTATAATGGCTACAAGGGGGATCTATCGATGAACTATCATATTCTTGTAGTAGAAGACGATTTAGAAATTCAAGAATTAATTAAACAGTTTTTAATGACACAAAATTATTCCATAGAGGTTGCATCAGATGGGTTAGAGGGAATGAAGCGATTTAATACACAATCGTTTGATTTAATTCTTCTTGATGTAATGATGCCCAACCTTAACGGGTTTGAAGTTGCCAAAATGATTCGTAGTGAGTCAAGTATTCCAATTATTATGTTAACAGCTTTAGAAGAAGAACAAGATCAAATGAAAGGTTTTGATCTAGGGATTGACGATTATATAACAAAACCATTTTCATTTCATGTATTGATTAGACGAGTACAAGCGGTTCTAAGAAGAAGTTATTGTAATAATAAGGAGAATCATTTAAGTTTTAATGAACTAAATGTCGATCGTGATGGATATAAAGCCTTTGTAAATAAGATTGAAGTACCATTAACAACAAAAGAATTCGAAATTCTACAACTACTACTTCATAATGAAAAGAAGGTGCTTACTAGAGAAATCATCATTGAAAAAATTTGGGGATATGATTATTCAGGAGAAACACGAATGATTGATACACATATAAAAAATTTAAGAAAAAAATTAAATATACCCTACATTAAAACAGTAAAGGGTATTGGATACAAAATCGATGAATAGGATTGTTAACATCATGAAGATGAAAAAAATAACCTATAAACTCTTTATGATCACTTCTCTCATTTTGTTATCTTTTGCAGTCTTGATTTATTTAACTTTATATTTCTTCCTTCCAACATTTCATGAACAATATAAAACTAATCAGCTCCAATCGGGAATAGAGGAAATAATCCATAATTCTAAAAATTTAACATTAACAAATGCGATACCGCTTTTTGACGACTACATCAAAAATAACAATGCCTTCATTTACCTACAAACTAAAGAAGGAACTATTATATATTCGCCTAATTTTTTGATGCAGGGAATTTCGCAACCACCGAATGCAATTGCAAAAACTGCATTAATACAGAATGAAGAAACACCTAAGAATGCATATTTTGTTACTTTGCCGATTCAATTTCTAGATGAAAGTAATTTAACGGTTACTGTATTCGCAACATTTCAACCTATTGATGAAGCGTCGCAGGTCTTAGTACGTTTTCTACCTTTTATAAGTATCATTGTAGTAGTTATTGGATTGGGGAGTGCCTATTTATATTCAAGGTTCATTACAAAGCCTCTCATCTACATTAATGAGGGGGCGCAAAAGATGGCGAACCTGGATTTTTCCGAAAACATTGTAGTTCGTTCAAATGACGAATTAGAGGAACTATCCAGTAGCTTGAATGAAATGTCGAATAATTTGCAACAAACAATGCAAGATCTACAAAAAGTAAATGAGCAATTAAAAGACGATATTGAAAGAGAACGAAAAATCGAAACAAAACGTAGAGAATTTTTCGCAACTGTTGCACATGAATTAAAAACTCCTCTCACTGTGATGAAGGGATATTTAGAAGGGATGATTTATAATATCGGTCCTTATCAAAATCGAGACTTCTATTTAGAAAAAAACCACGAAATAATCGAGAGAATGGAGCAATTGGTTCGAGAAATTTTAAGTATGTCAAAGCTTGAACAAGATACCTTTAAACTGCAATTGGAAGAAGTTAATCTTTTAGAATTATTTGATGCAATAACGAAAGATCTCGGTTTTTTTGCTTCTAAAAAAGACATTCAGATAATAAAACAAATTTCTTCTTACATGAATATACGTACAGATCATGACTTATTAGAAAAAGCCTTTAAAAACATAATTCATAATGCGATTATGTATTCACCGCAAGGAGAAACTGTCTTTATAGAGGTAACTGAGCTTTCAAAAGAAAGTCAGATTGAAATAAAAGTGATTAATACAGGTGTTAAAATTAAAGAAGAAGAAATCCAACAATTATTCGAGCCATTTTATCGAATCGAAAAGTCAAGGAATCGAAATACAGGTGGAAGCGGACTAGGTCTATATATTGTAAAACAAATTTTTGAAGCTCTATCTGTCACCTGTTCAATAAGTAATATCGAAAATGGCGTTCAATTTTTAGTTCATATACCTCGTTTCGATTGTAAAGGTTAAGACGTAAATAGAGGAATTTTCTATCAACATAACCAGGCACTGAACTGCTTCATTAGACAACGAGAATAATAAAGATGTTTTAAACGGCTTGAGTCCTAATTCTAAAGGACTCAAGCCGCATAATCGTTTCTGGTAGCCATAAGGAAGGGAAGTCAGGGGAGTTTACTCCTCTATTTGAACCAATGACTGTTTTAAGATATCTTCTAATACTCTAGTTAAAAAATCCAATTCATTAGATTGGTATTTATTTAAAAAATGAATTACATTCTTTTCTATATGCTCATGGAGGTCCTTGTGAACCTCAAACAATTCATATCCGAGTGGCGTAATAGAAAAGAGAATTTCCTTTTTATTATCGGGCAACTGCTCTTTTTTTATGAGGTTCAAACTCTCTAACTTGCGCGTAATTTTTGAAACGGTTCCTTTTGGGATTTCCATTTCTTTGGAAATTGTAATGCCATTGACAGGCCCGAATTTTCCAACTGCTTCTAAAACATGTAACATCATTATCGTTATATTCGGCAAAAGTTGTCTTAAAATTGGATTTTTAATCTTTTGGGCCATCCACTGTTTTTCCTCGTCATCTCCGTCTGTAAATCTTTTCGAAATTTGCTCTGTTAATTTAATGATTTGAAAAACAAGAGCATCCTTTTCTGTGTTATCGTACATCGTTTATTCACCTTTTCATAAATTTATTAAGAAATAAGCCTGTTTCTATAGTATACAAGAAAAAAGCAATCTCACAAAGTTTCCTAGAAACAATATTGACATTAATTCATAAAATGGTAATATGGTTTCTAGGAAACAATATGGGGGAGAGGATAAAATGAGAGATCAAGAAAAGATGCAAGTTGTTCGTATTTATGAATATGGCGGTCCCGAAAAAATGCAATTAGAATGGCTTGATATCCCTGAAATAGGTAAAGATGAGGCGCTCGTCAAAGTAAAGTTTGCCTCTGTGAATTTCCTTGATATTCAGATGCGACGGGGTGACCTGATAAAGCAAAAATTTTACGGAAAGGAAGCAGGTTTCAATAGTAACCTGCCGATTACGATTGGTAGTCAATGTATGGGCGTTGTTGAAGCGGTAGGTGAAAATGTTGACCATTTAAAACCTGGAGATAGGGTAATCTGTGGAGGCGCGGGAACCTATGCAACCCATGTAATTTCTTCAGCAAAGAGAATGATTCCAATAAATATAGATATTCCTGATCAACAAGCAGCAGCCGGACTGACACAGGGATTTTTGGCCTATGCCTTTACACATAAAGCTTATCCTATCCAAGAAGGAGAATGGTGTTTAATTCAAGCAGCAGCTGGCGGACTTGGAAGTTTAATATGTCAAATGGCGAAGCTTCGAGGAGGAAAAGTAATTGGTGTAACATCAAAAGAAGAAAAGGCGAAATTTGTGCTTGAAGCTGGTGCAGATATCGTTTTGATTTCCTCAAAAGAGAACATTCCTGAGAGAGTAAGAGAAATAACAAATGGAGAGGGTGTCCGTGTAGTTTATGATGGGGTTGGAAAGGATACCTTTGAATCAAATTTGAACAGTCTTGGTTTAGGAGGTTATCTAGTGATGTATGGTCAGTCAAGTGGATATGTTCCGCCACTTGATATAATGAAACTTCAAGAAAAAGGATCTCTGTTTTTAACAAGAACAAATGGACTTCCGTATATGAAATATTGGCCCGAATATATGGAGAATTTCCAAAAGTGGGTAGCAAATGACGATTTTTCAATAAAAATAGACCATGTGTATGCCTTAAAAGATGTAGCTAAGGCACATTCTGAAATGGAAGATAGAAACTCGGTTGGGCGAATTTTGTTAAAGCCTTAAGTAATTGATAATGAAATAGGGTATTCCATTTGTATTTTTGTGTAATTATATGGTAATATAGGATAAATCTATTTGGATGGAAAGGATACAGGAGAACACGTATGCCAACATTTACTTTGTGATGATCAATAAACTGGATAGCATTGCCCTCAAAAAAACAATGTTTTTTTCAAGGGGGTAGTATGCCCATTTTTCTCATTACAAAGGAACCGAGCAACCCTGTAGTCTCAATGCGTCAGGAGGTCCTTGTGTAGGATCTTCTTTTTTATTTATACAATAAATTTTACATTGTACTGCGAGATATCCAAATAGATGCTTGCGTACCTTTATCTTAAGAGGTGAAGGATTAATGTTAAATATTACATTCCGCTGGAGGCTTTCTCAAATACCAGAACGAACTGTCAAGAAGCACTGCAAAATGTGTGGGAAATTATCTGTTTTTATGGATACAAATGTACGAAGGCATAACGCAAACGGAAAAAATATATACCAATTTGCAATATATAAATGCGAAAAAAATCATACGTGGAATAAAAAGTTAGCTATTTATAAAACGTTCTCAGAGCATGTGGCTGAAGTTGAGGAGCAGAAAGAAGAATCTTCAATATTATCAACGATTCCGATAATCAGCTTAGTAGAACGAGGAATAAAGGTGATACACATTGTATTAGATGATGTGATTGGAAAACATCGAATTGATAAAGTGCTTGCAATCCAAATAGAGGATTGGAGTCGATCACAGATCATAAAGAAAATTGAAAATGGAACGATTCAATTAAATAATCAAATCATTAAACCTAGTACAATATTGTCAAAGGGCGAACGTATTTCCATTTTCATTGACTAAATAAATTTTTTTCAAGGTCGCAACATGGTGAAGGGAGACATTCCCTACACGGTTGTGACCTTTTTGTTTGAGTGAAGGAGATATCGTAACAGGGTAGAGTCATTCAATCTTAATGGCTATTTGAATAGTTCAATATCAATTGTTTACATGGAGCAAGGATCGACTTTTTCTAAATTTTTTTACAACCTTGTTTATTTACCTAACGACTTCAACTGCTCGCTGATTATCATCGGGAATTCAGTTAAATCTAAAGGTAAGCCGTAAATCTCTACTCTTACGAAATAGTTAGAATAGAATAATAAATAGTTAGACAATAGTCATTCACCTGTAAAGGAAAACTTGTCTATAATTCAGACATCAAAGTATTAGAAGAGAAATCAAATGAAAAAAATTATAGATTTAGTTTTATCTAATTGATCTGCATCGTGTTGTTGTTGAGGCTTCGCTTCCGCACAAAAAACATTTGCCGGCTTAAGTACAAAGCCGATTCCGGGCGTAATATGCCGAGGTATCAGTGATTATCCTTAAATTGGAATATTTTGAAAAACGATGAAACTTATTGTAATAATTCGCGTCTACTAACCGAATCATAATTTTAGGAGGTAAAAATGTGAATTAAAAAAATCTAACAACTTCAGTGTTTAATAGATTAATTGATGACAAAGCTGCTTTTCTTGGCTTGAAAATAAAAGGTAAGCTTAGTTTTCTTACCGCAAAGGATAAGTATTACGATATGCTTGGCCAAAAGTTTAAAATAACAAAAAGTTTTAGTTGATTAAGGATAGGGAAAAATTGAAGGGGGCTAATGCCATGAAAAAAATACTATTCACTTTCATGCTTTTAAGTTTCAGTATAATAAGTGCATGCTCTGATAAAGAAGAGCATGTGAACAAGTCACAAGAAGAACAACAACTTAACGTGCCAAACAAGCCACAAGAAGAAGAGCGTCCATCACATGAAAAACAGCAGGAACCGTCCAAAACAAATACGGGAAACACAGTAGCATCTAATACACAGGCTGGGGCATTAAAAAATATTAAGGACCAGCTTAAAACTAATTTACCTATAATTTTACCAAAAGGGCTTCCGATAACAAAAGGTACATTTTTAACGGCAACAACGAAGAAAGAAGCTAATCAAGTTGAAGTACAATTTTTTGAAAGTAAAGAGGTTTTGCCAATCAATGATAAGAAGCTTAACAATTCACAGACAGCTATGATTATTGCAAGACTAGTAGTAAAGCAATATCCGAATGCTAAAGAAGCAAATGAGCAAAATTTTATATCAGAACTTTAGTCAAAATGGTGGTCAAAAGGTTGATCTTGGCTATAACATTAAAGGTTATCAGGATGCTGGAGCGGGTTCGTTATGGACTGGTTGGAATGTGGGAAGATGGGCATTAGCGACACATACACGAACAGACAATCCAGAAGCAGGTGTGAAGCTTGCTAAACAGGCAGTCCAATTTTTAGAAACACATATGCTTCCTATTCCAAAACAAAATGGTTTTGCGCGCTTAGATGTTTATAAATCAGGAAATACAATTGTTTGGCAGGACGAAAAACTTGTCTATACGCTTGATTCAATCAAAGAGCCACTAAAAGCACTTGAAATTGCCGCAGGTTTTTATCATTAATAGTATTCTAAATTTGGTGCTAGATAAATTCGCAAAGACGGATGCTATGTATTAAAACTCTTTTATTTATGTTAAGCGCCTGAGGTTGAATCGACTCAGGCTCTTTTGTTGAGTATTGCCTATAGCAACTTGCAAAAAGTACATTACACCGTTATTACTAATTAGTTAAGTTGTATGGAAAATTATGGTAGCTACTAGCGTCATTGCAGTAGTGGGTATTGCAAGATCAAGTTAAGATTTCGCCACATCAGAACATATGCTGCAACACATGCTAATCCAATATATATAAAACATGAAGTGGTTTATTAACGAATGTGTATGTAAGGAATAAAGCCACCATTAGCCATCCATGAAGCGCAAAAATAAGCACTTCACCACAGGAAAAGTTCTTTCATTGGAGTTTAAGTGTAATAATTCATTTATTTCTTCTATATGCATATCTTCTTTAGTTTTATTTATTACAGGAATGCTGCCCCTTCGTTCAGGAAGAATTTTCAACTATAATCGAAATCGCATATATTTTTAGTTTACATAACAACAGACATGGTAATGAATACTTGGTTCTAGATGCCAATTGGAGAGTAGTTATATAGGTAGCGATTTGAGGAACATTCCAAAATCATTACATACAAACCATGCAAAGATCTCAAATATGGGTCTTAGTCTAAGCCTCTTCATTAATTAAACATATCCTTTACTAAATCCTCAGAATGGAGGTGAAAAGTGTTAAATTCAATGCATTTTAATATAGGACATCAAATGTTTCCCGGTTTTCATAGATACAAAGGAATAGGAGGATCCCGTGACGGTTAAACAATTCTGATAGATGCTATGTAATACACAACGATAACAATTCACCCCGAAGAATATACATAAAAGAAAAGATCAGACGGAACCCACCCCAGCTGTCCCTTTCACTTTTCTTTCAACCTTGGACTTCGATAGGAATAACATATAAAAAGTTAACTAGTAAGACTAGTTAACTTTTTATACAGACGCACTCAATAGTCCATTGAATAACATTAAGTGTCATACTCTTCAGATAGCGGAAAATCACCTGAAGTTTTTAAAAAAATAAGTCATTCCAAAAGGAGTTTCTGCTCGTGCGTCGTTGGATTCGCGAAGTACGACGTAATCTGCTCGTGCGTCGTTGGTTTCGTGAAGTACGACGTAATCTGCTCGTGCGTCGTTGGATTCGCGAAGTACGACGTAATCTGCTCGTGCGTCGTTGGATTCGCGAAGTACGACGTAATCTGCTCGTGCGACGCTGGTTTCGCGAAGTACGACGTAATCTGCTCGTGCGACGCTGGTTTCGCGAAGTACGACGTAATCTGCTCGTGCGACGCTGGTTTCGCGAAGTACGACGAACCCTGCTTGTGCGTCGTTGGATTCGCGAAGTACGACGAACTCTACTTGTGCGACGCTGGTTTCGTGAAGGATGAAATACCTTGCTAGAGCGTCGCTGGATTCGCGAAGTACGACGTCTCCTGCTCGTGCATCGTTCGTTACTAATAGGATCTTGGTGCATGAAGTGACCTAACCCTGAGTTGTTAGCCATTTCTACTGCATTCTGTATAAGTGACATATTCAAACCTCCTTTCAACTTTATTAGAGAAAGAAGGTAGATTCCTTATTCAAAAAGAATCAAACCCATGCCTCTGCACATTCTTTCCCTAATCGTAATATATGAGGTTGCACTAAAGACGTTAGAGTCAATCACATAGTTTTCGAAAGGAAAATATAAACTCTATATCTTTTTGTGGAATCTTACATTTTGTTTTAATACGAATAATTTAAAAATGAAAGGAAAGAATTCGCGTGGATAACGGCACAATAATACCTGAATATCATCTTTTTATTCATCCTTTAGATTTAATTGAACTTAGGAAAGATATATGGTGTGACGATCCTATCGCTGCCAAGCTAACGATTAACAAAAGAAAGTATGATATTGATATCGCCTATCGTGGGAACCATATCCGGGATTTTCGAAAGAAGTCGTATCACATTTCGTTTAATAAGCCAAGTACGTATAGAAATACTAAAGAAATTCATATCAACGCAGAATATAATGATCCTTCTCTATTAAGAAATAAACTATCGCTCGATTTTTTCAACGAAATAGGGTGCTTATCGCCAAAGTCCCAATTTGTAAATATGAAATTGAATGGGAAAAATGAGGGGCTTTATTTGGAATTAGAATCAGTGGATGAGTATTTCCTTAAGAATCGACAACTACCGCAAGGGCCAATATTCTATGCGATTGATGGCGATGCTAACTTTTCGTTGATGAGTGATCTTGACAAAGAAGTAAAGAAATCACTTAAGGCTGGCTATGAACTAAAATATGGGACAGAACAAGATGAATTTCATTTACAAAAAATGATTATTGAAATTAATACCATTTCAAGGGCAGAATTTGAAAATGAAATTGTGAAATACTTCAATGTTAATCAGTATCTTAGCTGGTTGGCTGGCGCTGTTTTCACCCAAAATTTTGATGGTTTTGTTCATAATTACGCATTATACCAAAATAGCGAAACTAGGCAATTCGAAGTCATCCCGTGGGATTACGATGCAACATGGGGAAGGGATGTAAACGGGAAAGTGATGGAGGAAGACTATTTACGAATCGAAGGATTTAATACGCTTACCGCAAGAATTCTCGACGTAAAAACATTTCGACGTCAATACAAAAACTTGCTAAAAGTTATTTTAAACAACCAATTTAATGTAAACTATTTGAAACCAAAAATACAAGGTATGCATAATTTAATAAGACCTTATATTCAAAAAGATCCTTATAAAAAAGACGATATCCATTTATTTGATAAGGAACCAGAGTATATATTGGATTATATTGAAGCACGGGCGAAATATATAAGAGGGAAATTAGATTCATTAGATTAAGTTGTTACATCATCTTACAAAACCCTCTTTCCATGTGATAAGAGGGTTGTTGTCCCTTGAATTAGCACACAATTATCTGTACTATAAATATAGTAAAATCGTTTAAGTGGTGTTCTTCTTATGTGGTCATATTATTTAATTTTAGTTTTAGTTCATCAGCTAAGCGAGTTACACGGAGGTTATCCCGTGTAATAGTGAAGTCATTTTAGCTTCCTTTCTTCAACTAAACTGTACCGTACCCTGAATAACCACATCAATTTTTTTTGCTTTTATACGACCTCTACCCGTGAATTGAAAATAAAGTCGTACCGTTTATAAAAATTTAATAAAACTCCATTTTGATTAAATTTTTTTCAAAATGGAGTTTTTTGCATTTGCCCTTAAATAAAGGATGAAGGAAACTCTTTATCAAATAAAACGATATGAAGTATGCCTTTTATGTTTGGATATTAGTAAAACTTTTTAGTGGCTTAAGGATGTTAGTATCTATAATAGCACTTTCAATCTTAATTCCTCCTGCAAAAAATAAATACATTTTCTAATATACATAGAAGATAAATAGTTAGACAACAGTTATTCAATTATAAAGAATATCTAGTCTATAATTTAGACATCAAGTAAACGAGGAGAAATAAAAAAATGAAAAAAATTATAGGCTTAGTTTTAGTTATCGCCATTTTTATTGGTATAGGATTTGGAGTAAAACGTCTTATTGAAGGTCCACCACAATCAGTCAATGGAATTTTAGTGATCGGCACAGAAAAGGATGTCAATAAAGTTAAGCAGTTGTATAAAAATATAACTAAACAAACAGTTGACTACAAAATGAAGTTCATAGTAACAAAAAAAGGTGAATCAAATTTAAAGTATGCAGTTATTAACAAAACTACTGCTGAACCATTAGTTAAGAAAGGAATTATTAGGGCGAGAAAAGATCCAAACAGTACGTCTATCATTTCAGAACCTGTTCATGAAATTAAAGAATTACCCGGTTCACTGAATTTGTTCTATTCTTATAGCGATGGGGATATGGAATTTAACCAAATAGATTTGAATGGACAAATGATACCTGTACATTATCTTAAACATCAAGCATGGATAGGATATATTCCCAAGGATCTTGTTATTCTAAATGACCAAACTTATGATGAATTAGCCGATTCTGAGTCTATGCTCACATTGTTTCAGTTAAATGGTGGTAGTAAATTCGATTATAAAGATAAAGAAAAGATAAACCAAGTTTTCAAAGAAATAGAGAGCGTCTATCCAGATAGCGAAGACAAAGTAAATTTTGTAGACATACAAGATTAACTTCTTTCAGCAAATGTTTTATGTAGCGAAAGCAAAGCGGCAGGTACAAATGTTTTATGTAGCGAAAGCAAAGCGGCAGGCGAAGCGGCAGGTACAAATGTTTTATGTAGCGAAAGCAAAGCGGCAGGTACAAATGTTTTATGTAGCGAAAGCAAAGCGGCAGGTACAAATGTTTTATGTAGCGAAAGCGAAGCGGCAGGTACAAATGTTTTGGTAGCGAAAGCAAAGCATCAGCTACTGAAAGAAGTTAAAGCCTCCGGCGGATGTCACAGAATCGGATAGGAGTTAATAAAGGATGTTAGCCTAAAATCATCGCATCCATGCGATAACGGCTAACTGACCTGCATCGGTAAAAACGCCACGTCCTGTGGCATTACCGAAATGACCGACATCGTGTCGGTCCTCACGCAGACCTAAGCACAAAGCCGATTCTAGACGCAATTAATCCGAGGCATAATTGATTGAGGAGAGGTTGGGTTATATGGAAGTTGTACGTATGGAAAATGTAGTGAAAAGTTACGGGGAAGGTAATAACAGGGTAGATGCATTAAAAGGGATTGATCTTTCAATTCAGCAAGGCGAATTCGTCTCAATTGTCGGTGCTTCTGGTTCTGGAAAAAGTACACTACTACATATTTTAGGTGGGTTGGATCACCCTAGTTCAGGAAAGGTGTTCATTGGGGACAGTGATATTTATAAATATACAGATGATGAGCTTTCCATATTCAGAAGAAGAAAAGTCGGGTTTATTTTTCAATTCTTTAATTTGATACCAGTATTAAATGTCCAGGAAAATATTGCTTTGCCTACATTATTGGATAGTGAATCTATAGATATGGAATATCTAAATGAAATTATTAATATCCTTGGGCTTCAAGAACGTATGAATCACTTGCCTTCCGAACTATCTGGAGGGCAACAGCAACGGGTTTCAATTGGCAGGGCGCTTATTAATCGTCCGCATTTGATTCTTGCTGATGAGCCTACTGGTAATTTGGATACTCGAAATACGAAAGAAGTGATGGATTTATTAAGATTCACGGCAAAAAAATACAATCAAACCATTGTCATGATTACTCACGATTTAACGATAGCATCGGCTTCGGATCGGATCATCACAATACAAGACGGTAAAATCATTTCTGATCAGCGACTGACTGAGAAAAAGTTTCAGACTGGAGGACAATGATTTTGATTCATAGTTATCAGCAATTAGGTACCAGGTATTTAAAGAAGAATATGAAACGAACTATTTTGACCTTGGTTGGCATCATACTCTCTGTAGCGTTAATTTCAACGATTGGCCTCTTTATGAAAGGATCACAACTTACCCATATTGAGAATAACAAGAAGTTAAGCGGAGTTTCTTTTCATGTAGGTATTTCAGATTATGACGAAGAGCTTTTAAATAAAGTCAAATTTAATCCCCAAATTGAATCGTTTGGTTTAATGTCTAAGGGAGACATCGTTCCTGTAGGAGATGTTTCTGTGAAAATGAATTTCGCGGATCATGACGCCTTGAAATTTTTAACCTATAGCCTTCTTGATGGCAAATTACCAACCAATGACGATGAGGCAGCTGTAGATTCCTGGGTACTATCTTATATAAAAAAAGATCTTCAAATCGGTGATTCATTTGAACTGGATGGAAAAACATATCAACTGGTTGGTTTACTGAATAATAGTGAGTTTACACAGAAAAATAAAGAGGGACGATTATTAACATATAAAAGTGAGTTTGCTATTGGAGAAGGAAGGATATTAATTGAAATTAACGAGAAAGCAGACTTTAACGAGGTTTTAGACGAACTTAAATCAATGACTGAAGACAATAACATTGATATTAATACTCAATTGATTCAAGCTTTGAAACCGGAATCGGATCAATCGCTCCTGGCCATTCTTGTTATTGTTGTCAGTATAGTTGTCATTTCTACAATTGTTGTCATTTATAACGCCTTTCAAATCAGTGTCGTAGAGCGGATGAAGCAGTTTGGCTTGCTGAGAAGCATCGGCGCTACGCGAAAGCAAATTAGACAAATTGTTATGAAAGAAGCTGTTGTGCTGGCTGTCATCGCTATACCAATTGGGATTGTATGCAGCTTATTGGCACTTGCTATTCTCCAAACTATTTTCTTGATTGTATTAGAAAATGGTCAGGATATTTCGATATTCAATGTCGATTGGAAGATAATTTTAATTAGTTCGCTTCTTACCCTGATAACTGTTTTAGCGTCTAGTTATTACCCTGCTTTTTTTGCAGGCAAAATATCTCCATTGCTAGCAATCAGCAGCAGACTGTCAATTAAAAAAGAGGCAATCAAAAAACAAAAGAATACCGCTCTGAAAAAGCCTTTATCTTTCCCATTGAGCATGGCCTTGAAAAATGTAAAAAGAAATAAAAATCGTTATATGGTTACCATTTTATCAATTATTATAAGCAGTGTATTGTTTATTACTTTTTCATCGTTGATGGATATCGCATTTTCATCCAATTTTATGAACGATTCTTCCACTAAATCGGATCTTACAATCTATCTTCCAAATGACAATCAAGCATCTTCTGAGAACCTGCAAATTATGGATCAGTTAAAGTTAATTCAAAATGTATCCGAAGTTTACGAACAGGACTTAAGTTTTGAAATTGTATTGAAGGATACAGCTCAATCTCTCGCGACTGTTGAGGACATCCAGGAGACTTTTGGAAATAAACACTCCATTACAGTGGTTAATCACTTAGAAGAGAATAAAGCCAAGAAGGAATCCGTTCTCGTGACCAAAATTCTTGTCTATGCTTTTATTGTGGTCATTGCTTTAATTGGCAGTTTAAATATCCTCAATACGATTACTATAAGTATCATGATTAGACGAAAAGAACTGGCTGCATTAAAATCCATAGGCATGTCCCAAAGGGATTTGAAAAAAATGATTATCTATGAAGCACTGATTTATGGTTTTTCTGGAAGCTTGCAAGGCATTTTCTTCGGATGCATACTTTCATATATTATTTATTTGGCTGCCTCCGGTGTCTTGAAGGTTGCATGGACGATTCCCTATGAGGCTTGTTTCATTACGTTTGCTGCCGCTTTGTTCATTAGTTATTTATCTGTTTTGCTACCGCTCCGAAGAATCCAGCAGGATAATATTATAGATACGATAAGGGAAGAATAATACGAAAGGCCTGGCTATTTATAGTCAGGCTATTCTGATTTGGCGGTAACTGCTAATATGGAGTTAGAGGAAGGAGAGGGTATTTTTGAATAAAATATTACTGGTTGAAGATGATGAGGCTCTTGGTTTAGCCATCGAGTTTTCATTAAGAAACGAAGGGTATGAGGTGATTAGAGCTTCTAGTGTAAAAGAAGCGAGAAACCAGTTTGATCATACTATTTTTAAGTTGGCTATATTAGATATCAACCTTCCAGATGGAAATGGCTATGATCTATGCATGCACTTTAAAAAACAAAACGATGCCATGTCTATTATTTTCTTAACCGCCCTTGACGAAGAAGTGAATGTAGTAATGGGATTAGATATTGGTGGAGACGATTATATAACAAAACCTTTTCGAGTTAGAGAACTTATGTCGAGAGTAAGAGTGCAATTACGTAAACAAACTAAGTTAGAAGAAGCTTCATTGATTTTAACATCTGAGAATATAAAAATTGATATGAATCAAGTCAAGGTTTATAAAAATCAAGAACTTGTCCCAGTAACGAATTTAGAATATAAGCTTCTGTTAACTTTTATGAAGAATGCTTACAAAGTATTAAAAAGAGATGAAATTCTTCTGGAAATTACGGAAGGTGATGAAGTATTTTTTGATGAAAATACGTTATCTGTATATATTATGCGTTTAAGAGACAAAATCGAAGATAATCCAAAAAATCCACAGTTTATCATCACCCAACGAGGATTAGGATATCGTTGGGATAAGGATGTGTACAGACAGTAACATGATAAAAAATACTGAGATAAAAGGCTATATGATCATAATGTTCGCTTTATTTTTTCTATTTATTATCTATCAGTATATGACACATCAACTATTTTACGATCATTTAAAAAGTGATTCGATTACAACCTGGGGGGAAATTACCGCCAGATTGGTTGAACAAAATCCTGAGAATGAAGCAGAAATTATGAAAGTCTTAACAAGCAATTCTTCTGATTCCAATGAGTATCAGGAAAAAGGAAGAGAAATCTTTAAACAATATGGATTATATGAAGATTTGGAGACAGAACTTTTTCCACTTTTAAATAACAATATTTTTAGCCATAATCAATCAATTTTTTTGGGGTTGATTATTTTCGGATGTCTATTGTTTTTGGCAAATTACATACAATACACTATTTTCTTCAATAAAATCAAACAACTTACTTCGACTGCCAAAAAAATAATCGAAGGGGATTACTCGGTTACAATAAATGAAAATAAAGAAGGCGATATTGCCAAACTAGTAATTTCTTTGCGTTCCATGAAAGATATTATTAGAAAAAGCATGAGTGATTTGCTTGAAGAAAAGAAGTTTTTAGGTCAAGTATTACAAGACATATCCCATCAGTTAAAAACACCACTTTCGACGATATCCATCTACAATGAATTGTTATTGAATGAAGACTTGCCCCGTCAGCAGCAAGTTCAATTATTGCAAAATAATGAAGTTCAAATCAGCAGAATGAATGTCTTGATTCAAAACTTGTTAAAAGTCGCGAAAATTGATGCCAGAGCTATTACATTTGATAAAGAGCCGTTAAACTTGGTGGAAACGATTCATGAAGTTTTAAATCGTTTGGAAAATATGATCAATGAAAAAGATTTGTTAATTGACTGGGATGAGCCGGAAGAAATAGTAGTTTTCCACGATAAATTATGGATGCAAGAAGCTTTGGTGAACTTGTTAAAGAATGCGATTGAGCATTCCAAAAATGGTGATAAAATCACACTTCAACTCAAAGATACACCCATTTATACGGAACTTGTGATTCAAGACTTTGGAGAGGGGATTGCAGTTGAGGAATTACCGCATATCTTTAATCGATTCTACAAAGCAAGTAGTTCTAAAAAACATGATTCGACGGGGATTGGCTTGGCGTTAACAAAAGCAATTATTGAAGCGCATCAAGCCTTAATAAAAGTTGAAAGTGAGAAAAATGCCTATACAAAATTTACAATAAGCTTCATAAAATTTTAGAATGAATGAGTATACTTACAATAATCTCATGGGTTATTTTCGTTTTTAGTGCTATAGCTGGTATCTATGCTATTTATGCTATAATCAAAAACAATCATACAAAGAAATATCTCTTATGGCTGCAATATTGTAGGCAGTCATAATTTGCTTATACTTTCTAGAAAGTGCGAAAATTAAAAAAGAATTAAGGGGAGTATGACGATGCTTGAAAATAAATTAGGTATCACAAATCAACTTGATTTGAATCGAACAGAAGAACGGCTTTCAAAGAAGAAAGCTAAAGAGTTATACGATTCAGGGAAAATAAATAGCTTAGAAGTAGGCACTTTCAAGGGTCTTTCTGAAATTCATCGCTATCTATTTGAGGATATTTATTTCTTTGCTGGAAAGGTTCGAGAGGTCAATATAGCAAAAGGGAATTTCCGATTTGCTCCAATCATGTATCTTAGAGCATCTTTAGAGCATATCGATACGATGCCACAAACAACTTTTGATGAAATTGTTGAAAAGTATGTTGAAATGAATATCGCTCACCCTTTCAGAGAGGGGAACGGTAGAGCTACTAGAATTTGGCTAGATTTAATCTTTAAAAAAGAACTTCAAAGGGTTGTTGAATGGAATAAGATTGATAAGGAAGATTACTTGTTGGCGATGGAACGTAGTCCGATTAGAGACGTTGAAATTAAGCAATTGCTCCAACAAGCATTATTAGATGAAATTAATAGCCGTGAAGTTTTCATGATGGGTATTGATATTAGCTACTATTATGAGGGATATACTGAATATGATATAGAAGATTTATAATAGAAAGGGCTGAAATTCAGTCCTTTTTTACTTTTTAATAGGGGCAAAAAAGGAGCTAACTAAATAGCTCCTTTTATTTATGATTAAAACTAAGATGTTAGGTATCTTTGATTGAAATGTGCGCGAAATCAAAAGAATAGTTTTGGTTATTCCGAAAAGACACTGGCTTCTTTAACACAGGAACAACCTTGTATTTATTTTTCTTCACTTTCTTAAACACACTTTTAACCGTATCCGACCTCACTCACATCCCACACCTGAAGGAGTAGGCTTTCCCGTTTGGAAAATCAAGTTTTACAATTTAGTAAGATTAAAAGTCATATTGTAAGGGAACAGTCATTCATTTATCAAAAAATAACGTTTATGTTTAAAGTATCAAAAATAAGGAGCTGGCAAAATGAAAAAAACAGTAGCTTTTTTATGTATTAATGCTAAAAAATATAGTTTTCTATTAGGAGATTCTGAATGAATAAATTAAATACGTATGAAAGAATAGACACTATGGATTACTTACGAGGGTTTGCCTTGCTGGGGGTACTTCTTGTGAATAGCTTTCAGGTTATGGATTCGTCCAACTATAATGAATTACACGGAGTATTATATTCTATATTCAACAGGGAATTTTACCCTATTTTATTCTTCTTATTTGGATTTGGGTGTTATCTTTTTATGAATCGATCCAAACAAAAAATAAACAATAGATACCTTTTGTATTTCCGCAGAATCGGTTTTTTATTTGTACTAGGACTGATTCATACATTATATGCACCGCCAGGGATTACCGATGTATTAATGGTGTATGCAGTACTTGGCCTGTTTATGGCAATATTTTTTAAAAGAAGTAAATGGAACAACTTAATAATAACGATTTCACTAATAGCCTTATCTATTGTTACAGCTTTTTATCAACCGTATTATGGTGAGAGAATAGTATGGCTAGATTTACTATCCAACATAAGTAAATGGTTTGCACCGATGATGCTAGGTTTTACGATGGGGCAATTTAATTTTTTTGAAAATATGCATGGGAGATTAAGGTATATTTCGGTTTTTTTTATAGTTAATATTTGTACTTATGTATCTTTATTTTATATAAAGCTGTCAATTGACATTACTCCTGCAGGAACAGAAATGCTAGAAGATTATATTGTTCCTTTTATGATGATGAGCAGTTTCCTTATTATTTTACAATGGGATAGAGCAAAAATGATATTATCTCCATTAAAATTTTATGGACAAATGTCTTTAACAAATTATCTTGCGCAAAGTGCCTTACTAATTGTATTTAGCTTCCTAATTGGTATGACACCTATTCATTCATTAATAGTGTGTTTCTTAATCCACGCTATTTTAATTACTTTTAGTATAGTATGGTTAAAGTATTTTAAAATGGGGCCAGTTGAATTGTTATTACGATACTTTACTTATTGGGCGAAAGTTCCGAATAAGAAAAAAATCATTAAAGAGAGTTTTAATGAAGCTTGATTTACCTAATTACCGTAAAATATGCTGAAAAAACAAAGTTTAAGTTTATATTCGTTTGCGTGATAGGGCATTAAGGGGTCACTAGACTAAATGTGACCCAATGCATCCCTTTAAAAATTTCTTATCTGTTTTAGTAAGGAATTGAGTTCATTCGCCTCTTTTTTAGTCTTAATCAGTGTTATGATCCAAGCAAACAAATAGAGTAATAAAAAACCACCAAGGAAATCTACGCTTAGAAAATGATCTGACCACTTGTTATATAAAGATATAGAAAAGACTACTAGAAACATCATGATAAAATGAATGACTAAAGCAAACAAATAGTTCATTTTTTCAATGTCAAAAATGATTGTAAAAATACCTGCGCAAGCTGAGATTATGAATACACTAATAATCTCAGCTTCTGAAGAAATGATATTTTTTCTCGATAGTAAAACCATCATATAAATAAATGCACCAGTGCCTAAACCTGAAAATAGTCTGTTTTTTAATTGCAACGAAATGTCTTCCTCTCAAAATAAGATAGGCTTGTTTAATTCTTTTTGTACATAATATGTATAAAGAATTCCTCCGAAGAAAAGTCCGATAGATAGTCCATTTATGGCAGAATAAATGATATTAAATGAAAGGTCATTATAAAATGATGGCGAGATGCCTAAAGTTACATTTAAGAGATACTTCACTAAAAAATTTATTAGAATAATGATTAATGGAAGATAGCACTTCTTTCTGATGATTACTGATTCCTGTTTGAAGAACATTTGATATTTTTTGTACAACAAATAACCAATTAAAGTCCCAGGAAATATGAAAAAGAAATAGCTAATCAAACAAATTTCTAAGTGAGAAAATTGAGAGATCATTTTTTCAAATCCCCATATCATAAATATGAAAGGAACTAAAAACATTTTAGATAAATTGATTGGCCTTTCCTGGGAAATAGCGATACCTCTTTTTGTTAAAATAATTAATAATATCCATACTGACAATGGCGTTCTTAAAACTACTTCTCTAATGATGTTATACATTCTTTATTGCCTCCTTTGATGTTATTCATAATGGCATCAAAGAGGGAATAAAGAAATACGTCTAAACATATGTGGTGAAAATCAATACATAAGTGGGCTTTTGGAATATCTTGTTAGTGTCTTTTTCAAAGAAGATACATATTTTCTTGACACAATTACTTTCTCTTCATTCGATAGAATTGCTTCAAGATTACCGTTAGGTTTAACCGAAAATTTATTTAAAAAATGAATATTAATCAGGATCGTTTTTGAGATTCTGATGAAGTTATTGGGAAGATCATGCTCCAATTTATATAAAGGGCTTTTTGTTTCAAAAATGAGTTAATTTCATAATTCTAATCCCTTTAGCATCAGGGGTTCTGAAACAATAAAAAACGGGCACCTCCCCAAATTCGGTATAATGGTAGCGACGAAACTAACATACTGAATGAGGTGAATGCCCTATGAC
>NZ_JBGCCF010000037.1:0-48886 GCF_041262385.1 Lysinibacillus sp. RC46
TTGAGTACGCTTAAAAACAGTTTTTTAGATGCTTGGTAGCTTAAGAATTTCCAATTCCGATGTTTTTTATGGTTGACATATCACCACTGGGCTTCCATATGTATTTCTATGCTTCATAACGCTCCATTAGCTTTTCCTTATGAGCGGAAAAAATTTCTTCCAGTGAAATATCATATTTATTAGCGATAACAATAATATTCCCTAAAACGTCTCCAAGCTCCTCTACTAATTCTTGCTTATTTTCTTCATATGTTTGAATCTTTTCATCTGGTCTATCTCTACCAATTTCTAAAGCTCGTATGGCTCTTGCTACTTCCCCAGTTTCTTCAGCTAGGAAGCCAATACGCGTAAAAATACTTAAATCAGACCAACCACGTGTATCATAGTAATCCTTTAGCCATTTTTGAAACTCATTTAATTCCATTTCTATTTCCTCCATTTCTTTCCTCTCAAAATTAAATTATACTATAAAAGTGAAACGTGAATCAGTGGGGTTTTTTCACCCCCCCGCTTACAGTTCACTGCCCGTTAATGCGGAAAGATACTTATCAGATATGGAGGAACAATGATGGATAGTATTGCAGTATTTTGCGGATCAAGCATCGGTGCTTCTGAGGCATATAAAGAAGGAGCTATTTTTCTAGGAAAAGAATTAGCAAAACGTAATATTACCTTAATTTATGGCGGAGCGAGTGTAGGTGTGATGGGAACAGTTGCAGACACGGTTCTTCGTGAAGGTGGCAAGGTGATTGGGGTTATTCCGACGTTGTTAGAGGAACGTGAAATTTCTCATAAACATTTAACTGAGCTAATTGTCGTCAATTCTATGCATGAGCGCAAAAGCAAAATGATGGAACTAGCTGATGGCTTTATTGCTTTACCTGGAGGCCCTGGTACGTTAGAAGAATTTTTTGAAGTATTCACTTGGAATCAAATCGGCCTTCTACAAAAGCCTTGTGGTATTTTAAATATCAATCATTATTACGATTTACTCATTGAGTTATTTGACCATATGCAAAACGAACAATTTTTACAAGCCAAATCTCGAAACGCCCTTCTTGTAGATGAAGATGTTGTGGGACTATTAGATAAATGTGCAGCCTATGTTCCACCTGCAGTTAAAACATATCAAACGAATAAATGAATGCAGACTTCTTTAACCATAAAACTATAGGGTATTGTACTGGATTTGTTACTATCTTACATACTCGAAAAACAGCTGAAATCTATGAATTCAGCTGTTTTACATTTATCTATGAGATTTAAGTAAAATATGACTATTCTGCACAACGAGTGATTGATTTCCCTTCCGGCTGAGTGCTTTGTCGCTGACGCTTCGCTTTCGCACAGATAAAACATTTGCCGCTGACGCTTCGCTTTCGCGCAGATAAAACATTTGTTGCTGTCGCTTCGCTTTCGCACAGATAATACATTTGTTGCTGTCGCTTCGCTTTCGCACAGATAATACATTTGTTGCTGTCGCTTCGCTTTCACACAGATAATACATTTGTTGCTGACGCATCGCTTTCGCACAGATAATACATTTGTTGCTGACGCTTCGCTTTCGCACAGAGCAAAGCTTCCTGGGGGCGTCCGATGAGGTCAACACGATGTTGGTCACGAAGGCGTTATCACAGGACGTGATGGTTTTAGCCTTCGTTCCTCTATTGCTAATCCCCAAGGAGTCACTCAGTCTCCACTCCAATCAACCAATTCACATAGCGTGTATCTATTGGTAACAGATGCTTCCGTTGCTTATGTATATTTCATCACAAACTATTTTTATACTGTCTCAATCTTTAATTCCCTAGCCTGTATCATTAATTCACAAAGTGGACAGTCAAATAATACGTGTAATTCAAACCCTGTTTCAGTTTTATAGATTTCATCATATAGCCACCAAGAACCTTCTAATTGTTCTGGAATCGAACTTTTCTCTATATCACTAAAAGTTAATCTTACATTTGTATCGTACCAACCTACACTTGTTCCAGCTATAGTAAGCGTAATTGTAGATTCAGTTGAAGAGAAAGATAATACTTCTCCATCGTGCAATGATTTTGTATGTATTTCAAGAACTTGAGATGGGAGCTGCTCTTTTATTTCCTCAAATTGTTCCATATACTGTTTACTTAAATCGTGACTACGACTTTGATAATTTTTATTCCACTCTTCCGCCATTCTTCGTAATTCTTTAGATGGATATTTAGTTTTTAGAGAGCCATCTAAAATATATGGATGAAATGGTGCTGGAAGTAATGTTAATAAGTCATCTTTTCGCCATTCCAACTCTGCTTGTAACATTTCGATATAGCTTGTCCCATCTTCGTTTATCCAATTTAAACTTTCTTCCCAATCTTCTTTAGAGTCAGGGAAAGTCAAAAAACCATTGACTTGCATTTCACGATACCAATTTTGAGTGAAATATTTCAATTAAAAATCCCCCTTTCGTTATTTCTTGTTGATCTTTATCTTATTTTAATATACATCCAATAATAAATCATCTCTGTGAGAAATTAGCAAAATATTTGGTTGGTTTTTGGAGGGTATACACTGGTGCAATAAAGATGTAAGTTAATTTTAATAAAGCGGGGTTTTTATAACTCGAACTAAATGTGTTCCTTGCAGTTAAAAGATATAATGACAAGGCCAATATTCAATATTTATGAATCACTGGCCTTCCCCATTATCTCATAGAATTAATAATTTTCACCATGCCATCAACGGTAATAGCATTTGCACTGACTTCATCAACAATAAAAGTGTATTGAAAATCATTTTTCACGATATTAAAAATGACAAAATCTAAGCTTTTATAATAAACCATCTCATTTCCATCAGGTAATTTCACTGTCTTAGCACCCTTTGGAAATGAACGTTCATATTCATTGTCGGTTATTTCTATTATATAATGTGTACGACCTGCACCCTCTACCAAATATCGGATGGATAGTTGAGGATGTTTATGATTAAATGATCCAAAAACATGAGTGAAAGTAATAGGTGGAAGTCGTGTTGGTAAAGGTATATCACGTTTAAAAACCGCTTCACTTTCTTGAATTGCTTTATTAACTTCTGTATACTCTCCACCTTCTAAATAGATTTTTTCTAAATCAGTAGTAATTGCTTTCGCTTGATTTATTTGAAAATATAGAAGGAGTAAAAGACATACACTCATTTTCCTCAATTGATTTTTAACCTCCTGATTTCATTTTCCTTACTTTCTCCTAAATCAGAAGATATATGAGTTTTAGTCTTTTCAAGTCCTTTGTAAAACCTTTAAAATATCTTGAATTTCTATTAAATTATCAATGATATAATTTGCTTCAACACTTTGCCATGCATCATTTCGTTTCCAAATAGTCGTCATCCCTACTTTTTTAGCAGCTTCCACATCATTAAATGGATGATCCCCAACGTAAATACTTTCATTAGCTGTTACTTCTAGCTTAGATAACGCTCGATCAAATATTTCTGCATCCGGTTTTTTGATGCCCTCCCATTCAGAGATAAGAATCACATCAAAAACATCTTCAATTCCTAACGCTCGTATATTATTTAATTGAAATTGCCCATAACCATTTGTAATCATACCAAGTTTTAAGCCTTGCTTCTTCAAATTGTTCAACATGCTATGTAAGTATAAAAATGGAACACAACAATGCTTAAATTCCTGCAGGTAATCCTCTAACATTGCTTTTGGAGATAACTTAATAGAAAATTCTTCGATTAATTGTTGATAGACCTTATCTTTCCATACATAGCCATGATTATCTAGCTCAATAAAGCGTTGAACATAGTTCTCTTTTAAAATGTGTGATAGATTCGGCTTTAATCGCTCGTATTGTTGTTCAATAAATAAGCGAACTGAACTATCACGATCTAACAATGTTCCATCTAAATCAAAAATCACCGCTTGAATCATTAGTTTGCATCCCCTTTATTTAAAACTTCATTCTACAACTTTTTCGTTTTTTCACTGCCACTACCGCTATCATCACCATTACTAACTTCATCACCAAAATTAATCCGTAAATGCTAAAAGATATGATCGCTGGCAAAAGCACTAACCACCAAGACCATGCAATAACATCCGTGAGCTTTAATACTATAAATACAATTGTTAATACTTCCGCGATTCCCATATTCACACCACCAGATACGAGATTTTCGTCATACCAAATTTAGTTTCTTGTCGTTAATTCTTCTGAAGCCTCAAACTTTATTGTTATACAACTATTTAATCACTTTACATGAAATGTTTAAACTTTTTAAGTTTTTCAAAAAAAAGATGAACCTTTTCATTTGGTAATTCGTCTAAATATTGGAAACTAGAGTTCTAGAGTAAATAAAAGGGAGAAATGATCATGAAAAAACCGATTAAAAGAACTTGGATGATTGCTTCAGCACTAACAATAGGTATGGCAGTTCTAACACCACTTCAAGCAGGAGCTACAGCAGTAGAACCAACAAATGGTGTTACTGTTCAAATCGAACAACAAATATCAGGAACGATAAAAGACATCAACGGAGACGGGATTAATCTAAAAGGTAAAGACGGTAAAAACTACTATATCAGTTTCATTAAATTTTCTGAAGAACAATTAGCAAACATGAACTTAGTTGAAGGACATGAAATTACTGTAGAAGGAAATCTAGTAGAGGATTATTCAGACTTCTATACATTTGAAGTTTATAAAAGAGTGTTGCCTAAAGAAGTAACGGAAGAAGAGCTAACAAAATTAGAAAAATTGTTTAATGAAAAAATCAAATTACACAAAGAATTGTCAAATGAAATGACAGAAGAAGAGTTTGAAAAGAAATTTGAAGAAATCAAGAAAATAAGTGAAGACATGTATAAAATTTTAAAACCATATCTATTAGCTAATTGGCAGCCTGTAACGTTTGAAGAATATATAGAAAATTACGGATTTAATGAAAAAAATATAGTTATAGAAGAAAATGATAAAAAACAGCTCAAAGTTATTTATGAAGAATGGGTCAAGCTTGAAAAAGATGGTCAAGAGGTAAAGGCTAACGAAAAATATGATGAACTTCATAAAATCCTAGAACCATATATTGATGACCTTTATCCACCTCAAACATTTGAAGAGTACATGGAAGGTAAAGAGTTTGATATCCCTACAGAAACTTTAGCAAAACTAAAAACTATTTATGAAGATGCTCAAAAAGCTGAAAAAGCTAAAAATGATGAATTAGCTGAAAAAACATGGAATGAATTCTATGAAATCATTGATCCGTTCATCAAGCCTCTAACATTTGAAAAATACATGGCTGACTTTGATTTCGAAGTCAGTGAAGCGGATAACAAGCAATTAAAACAACTTTATGATGAAATCTTAAAGCTAGATGAAAAAGAAGAACAAGTAAAAATTGAAGAGAAATGGGAAACATTTAATAAAATTTTAGACCCTTATTTTAAAGCAAATAAAGAAATTCTAATTTCAGCTTCTAAAGTAACAATTAACGGTCAAGACTATCTTCCACAATAAGTAAAAGAATCGAGGTGTCCCAACAATCATTTAAGATGATTATTGAGATTCCTCTTTTTGTTAATTCCACAATAATATTCAGAGATTTTTTATACAAGAAGAACTTCCTTTAACTTTTGCCCATCGTCCGATATAAGTCCCCTTCTCTTTTGAAACAGAGAAAACATTACTTTGTACTTTTACATCCCCTCCATAGGTAGTTTCTTAAATCTATTTTTAATTCCACTTGAGGTAAAACGAAAACAGAACAATTCTTTTATTAGCCATAATTTCTGGTGGTAGAATTTTATCAACGCATTCATTACTTATAAGATTTTCCCAACTATATGTACCTTGTACTGTTGGTGCTTTATATAATCAGACTGCTCAAACTTGGATGTTATACAACTATTTATGTACTTAACATGGAATGTTTTAAAATTTTTTGAAAAATAACGAAACTTCCTAACTGGAAATACGTCTAAATATTGGAAACCTCGAGTTCCAGAGTAAATAAAAGGGAGAAATGATCATGAAAAAACCGATTAAAAAAACTTGGATGATTGCATCAGCACTAACAATAGGAATGGCTGTTCTGACGCCACTTCAAGCAGGGGCTACTGAAGTAGTACCAACAAATGGTGTTACTATTCAAATCGAACAACAAGTTACAGGAACGATTAAAGGAATCAGTGATGACGGGATATATCTAAAAGGTAGAGACGGTAAAAATTACTATATCAATTTCTATAAATTTTCTGAAGAACAAATAACAAAAATGAACCTAGTAGAAGGACAGGAAATCACAGTTGAAGGCAGCGCAGTAGAGGGTTTTTCAGACTTCTATACATTCGAAGTTTATAAAAAAGACTTGCCTAAAGAGGTAACGAACGAAGATTTAACAAAATTAGAAAAAATGTTTAACGAAGCGAAGAAGCTGCAAAAAGAAGCTGCAAAAGCGGATGAAAATAAAGCGAATGAAGAGGCCGAAAAGAAATATGAAGAAATGCATAAAATTTATGTAGACATGAGTAAAATTATTAAGCCATATTATTTAGCTACTTGGCAACCTGAACCATTTGAAGAGTATATAGAAAATTTCGGCTTTAGTGAAAAAAATATAGTTATAGAAGAAAATGATAATAAACAGCTTAAAGTTCTTTATGAAGAATGGGTAAAGCTTGAAAAAGAAAGTCAAGAGGAAAAGGCTACCGAAAAAATGAATGAGTTTCACAAAATCCTTCAACCGTATTTTGATAAACTTTATCCAACCCCAACATTTGAAGCGTTTATCGAAAGAATTGAGTTAGATATCCCTGCTGAAGATTTTGCAAAACTAAAAAATATTTATGATAATGCTCAAAAAGCAGAAAAAGATGGCAACGCTGATGAGTCTGTAAATTTGTGGGAGGAATTCTATTATATCATTGATCAATTCATAACGCCCCAAACATTTGAAGAGTACATGGCTGACTATGAATTCAAAGTTAGTGAAGCGGATAGCAAGCAATTAAAACAGCTTTATGAAGAAATCTTAAAGCTAAATATAAAAGAAGACAAAGCAAAAATTGAAGAGAAATGGGAAGCATTTCACATTATTTTAGAACCATATTTCAAAGCAAATAAAGAAATTCTAATTTCACCTTCTAAACTAACAGTTAACGGTCAAGACTATCTTCCACAATAAGTAAAAGAATCGAGTAATCCCAATAA
The DNA here is from genome assembly GCF_041262385.1 of Lysinibacillus sp. RC46. Taxonomy (NCBI): domain Bacteria; kingdom Bacillati; phylum Bacillota; class Bacilli; order Caryophanales; family Bacillaceae; genus Lysinibacillus; species Lysinibacillus sp. RC46. The sequence goes on from NZ_JBGCCF010000037.1 coordinate 7,206, forward strand.
TCATTTAAGATGATTGTTGCGATTACTCTTTTTTTAATTCCACAATAATATTTAGGGATTTTTTCCAAAGTCTAATCCATAGTGTAATCCGTTTATTTCTATAGAAAAAAATAAGAAGAACTTCCTTTTGCCCATCTAGTCCCCTTTCTTTCGGAACAGAGAAAATATTACCTTGTCCTTTTAAATCCCCTAAATAGGTAGATTCTTAAATCTAATTTTAATTTCACTTGAGGTGAAACGAAAACGGAACAATTCTTTTATTGCCATAATTTTTGGTGGTAGAATTTTGCCAACGCATTTATTATTTATAAGATTTTTCTAACAACCTTGTACTATTAGCGCTTTAATAATCAAACTGCTCAAACTTTGAACAACTATTTATGTACTTAACATGGAATGTTTTAAATTTTTTTAAAAAATAACGAACTTTTTAACTGGAAATACGTCTAAATATTGGAAACGATAATTTCCAGAGTAAATAAAAGGGAGAAATGATCATGAAAAAACCGATTAAAAAAACTTGGATGATTGCTTCAGCATTAACAATAGGAATGGCTGTTCTGACGCCACTTCAGGCAGGAGCTACTGCAGTAGACCCAACAAATGGTGTTACTGTTCAAATCGAACAACAAGTTACAGGAACGATTAAAAACATCTACGGAGATGGGATTGATCTAAAAGGTAGGGATGGTAAAAACTACTATATTAGCTTCTATAAATTTTCTGATGAACAACTAGAAAAAATGAACTTCGTAGAAGGACAGGAAATCACAGTTGAAGGTAACGTAGCAGAGGATTATTCAGATTTCTACACATTCGAAGCTTATAAAAAAGAATTACCTAAAGAGGTAACGAAAGAAGAGCTAACAAAATTAGAAAAATTGTTTAATGAAAAGAAAAAGCTTCAAAAAGAATTGTCAAATGAAATGACAGAAGAAGAAGTCGAAAAGAAATTTGAAGAAATTGATAAAATTTATAAAGAAATGGATAAAATCACAAAACCATATATATTAGCTAAGTGGCAACCTCAAACATTTGAAGAGTATATAGCAGATTTCGGATTTAGTGAAAAAAATATAGTCATTGAAGAAAATGATAATAAACAGCTTAAAGGTATTTACGAAGAATGGGTAAAACTTGAAAAAGATGGTCAAGAGGAAAAGGCTAACGAAAAAATGGATGAATTTTACAAAACCCTTCAACCATATTTAGAGAAACTTTACCCAACTCCAACATTTGAAGAATTCATGGAAAGATATGAGTTAGATATCCCTGCTGAAGATTTAGTAAAACTAAAAAATATTTATGATAACGCTCAAAAAGCAGAAAAAGATGACAATGCTGATTTGTCTGAAAAACTATGGGAAGATTTTTATTACATCATTGATCAATTCACAACGCCTCAAACATTTGAAGAATTCATGGCTGACTATGAATTCAAAGTTAGTGAAGAGGATAACAAGCAATTAAAACAGCTTTATGAAGAAATCTTAAAGCTAGATAAAAAAGAAGACAAAGCAAAAATTGAAGAGAAATCGGAAGCATTTTATAATGTTTTAGAACCATATTTCAAAGCAAATAAAGAAATTCTACTCTCTGCTTCTAAAGTAATAATTAGCGGACAAGAATATACTCCACAATAAGGAAAAGAATGAGGTGTCTCAACAATCATTTGATTGTTGGGATTCCTCTCTTTGTTAATTCCACAATAATTTTTCGGGATTTTTTCTAAAATCTATACCATAGTGCAATCCGTTTACTTCTATAAAAAAATATAAGAAGAACTTTCTTTTACCCATCTATCGATATAAGTCCCCTTCTCTTTTGGAACAGAGAAACATTACCTTATTCTTGTTCAATTTCATCGCTGCTTAACCATTTTTCTACTTCTATCCCCTCGGTAGGTAGTTTCTTAAATCTAATTTTAATTTGAGGTGAAACAGAAAACAGAATAATTTCTGGTGATAGAATTTTATCAACGCACTCATTATTTATAAGATTTTCCCAATAATATGTGGTGTTTTATTTAAATAACATGGACTGTTTTAAAATTTTAAAAAAACAACGAACCTTTCCCACTGGAAATCCGTCTAAATATTGGAAATGTTAAGTTCCATAGTAAATAAAAGGGAGAAATGATCATGAAAGAACCGATTAAAAAAACATGGATGATTGCCTCAGCATTAACAATAGGAATGGCTGTTTTGACGCCACTTCAAGCAGGAGCTACTGCAGTAGAACCAACAAATGGTGTTACTGTTCAAATCGAACAACAAGTTACAGGAACGATTAAAAGCATCAGTGATGATGGGATGTATCTAAAAGATAGAGACGGTAAAAACTACTATATCAGTTTCTATAAATTTTCTGAAGAACAACTAGACAAAATGAACTTAGTAGAAGGACAGGAAATCACAGTCGAAGGTAGCGTAGTAGAGTATTATTCAGACTTCTACACATTCGAAGCTTATAAAAAAGACTTGCCTAAAGAGGTAACAAATGAAGAGCTAACAAAACTAGAAAAAATGTTTAATGAAGTGAAGAAGCTGGAAAAAGTAGCTTTTAAAGCAATGGAAAATAAAGCATTTGAAGAAGCAGACAAGATATATGAGGAAATAAGCGAGATTTCTAGAGACATGCGTAAAATTACTAACCCATATTATATAGCAAATTGGCAACCTATACCTTTTGAAGAGTATATAGAAAATTTCGGTTTTAGTGATAAAAATATAGTTATAGAAGAAAATGATAAAAAACAGCTTAAAGTTATTTATGAAGAATGGGTAAAGCTTGAAAAAGATGGTCAGGAGGAAAATGCATACGAAAAATATGATGAACTTCATAAAATCCTTGAACCGTATATTGCTGAACTTTATCCACCTCAAACATTTGAAGAGTACATGGAAGGCAAAGAGTTTGATATCCCTGCTGAAACTTTAGTAAAACTAAAAACTATTTATGAAGATGCTCAAAAAGCGGAAAAAGCTAAAAATGATGAGTTAGCTGAAAAAACATGGAATGAATTCTATGAAATCATTGATCAGTTCTTTAAGCCTCAACCATTTGAAGAATACATGGCTGACTTTGACTTCAAAGTTAGCGAAGCGGATAGCAAGCAATTAAAACAGCTTTATGAAGAAGCTATTAAGCTTGATAAAAAAGAAGAAGCTGAAAAAATCAGAGAAAATTGGGAAGCATTTCACATTATTTTAGAACCATATTTCAAAGCAAATAAAGAAATTCTAATTTCACCTTCTAAACTAACAGTTAATGGCCAAGACTATCTTCCTCAATAAGTAAAGGAAACGGGGTGTCTCACCAATCATTTGAAATGATTGGTCGGATTCCCCTTTTTTTAGATCCAAAGTAAACTTCGTCGCAAAAATAAACTATTTAAACAATTCAACAAATTTGATAACCTATAAATGGTTAATACGAATGCTTATATGATAAGGGGTGATGAATTGACATTTTATCTATTTAAAACAATTGCTCGTTAGGGGACGAATGCCGAAGTCAGTGATTATAGGAGAACACCTACTAGTGGAAGATGGAGCGGTCCGTCTTACAGTGGTTGGCACAAATATACAAAATCAATCGTGGTCCGGATCAAAGGATGAAATAAGTCTTTGTGAAGCAGGAACTAGAAGTAATCGTTTTGAAGAACAAGACGGTGAATTGGTTCATTCCCTATAAAAGCCTGATACTACTATAGTAGAAAAATAAAACGGAACCCTTTCTCCAATGTTGAAATAATATATTGGAGGAAGAGCAATTGAGTAGAAAAAATGAGAATACAGCATTTCAATGTGAAAATTGCAGTACGATGGTTGAACCATTAACGAACGGAAGTTTCAGAAATCATTGTCCAATCTGTTTATTTTCAAAACATATGGATCATGTTCCTGGAGACAGAGCGAGTACTTGTAAAGGTTTGATGAGACCAATTGGAGTCGATTATACAGGAAAAAAAGGCTTTCAACTTATCCATCAATGTACAAAATGTCAAAAGATTAGTCGAAATAAAATAGCTGTTGATTCCATTCAAGAGGATCAAGTTATCCAATTTATGCAATCAATCGTATAGTTAGGTAATTTATTATTCAAAGACACATTGGAAATTAACCTTCAATGTGTCTTTTATTATTTAAAATCAACCTATTCATTTTACCTCTATTGCAAAAATGTAAGAAGAACCTCCTTTGTCCCATCTTCCCGAAATACTATATATATAAGTCCCCTTCTCTTTCGGTACAGAGAAAACATTATCTTTTACCTTTACTAGCTCAATCTCATCGCTGCTCAACCATTTGTCTACTTCTATCCCATCAATCGGTGGTTTCTTAAAACTAATTTTAATTTCACTTTGAGGTGAAACAGAAAACGGAACAATTTTTTTATTGGCAATAATTTCAGGCGGTGAAATTTTATCAACACATTCATTATTTATAATATTTCGCCAACAATATGTGCCTTGTACTGTTGGTACTTCTTTTCCCTCTGTCAAAACAACAGGCTTGGGTGGTCCAGCATTATGTAGCATAATCATCCAGATTAATGCGATAATAAATAACATACTAATTATTTTTATCTTTAGACTTCTCATTTAAAATCTCTCCTATTCAGTAAATATAATTGCTAATATCATTTCGTTGCAATGGAAAACGAATTTCTCTATTTTCCCGCCATTTAAAATGTGTATAACAAAAAAATGAATTACGTGAATAATTAGCAAGCCTATATGACACATTACATATAGGAGGTGGAAGAGTAATGTCTAAAATAATTGGTGTGGAACAATCATTAACTAACGTTGAAGACGCTTTAAAGGCTAAAGGTTATGAAGTTATTCAACTTCGTACTGAAGAAGATGCAAAAAAATGTGATGCCTGTGTAATCACTGGGCAAGACAGAGATATTATGGGAATTAGCGATCCTATCATGGCAGGACCTGTTATTGACGCTGACGGTCTTTCTGCTGACGAAGTACTTCAACGTGTCGATAAATATTTCCACTAATAAATGACTTGGTGCTGTCGCTGTAGTTTTTTGACTATGGAGCAGCACCTTTTACTATTTATGTGATTATAGAGTGCTCATTATTAAATTCGCCAATTCAGGTCTTTTATAATTTCTATGCTTGGATTCTTACAAATTTTATCTATTCTTTTTCATAAGCTCTTACCTATAAACAAAATCTTGTTGTGCTTTTTTAGAATACTTTATTTGCATCATTTTAATTCTCTTTTAGCCCCATTCATGGCTGTTCGTTGTGCAATACGAGATTGCAGGAAAACTAAAACAGACGATAAAATCATTCCTCGAAACAAGAAATTGCGTGAGTTTTATGATAAAAAACGTGACGAAGGAAAACCTTTTAAAGTAGCGATAGTAGCTTGTATTAATAAACTATTACATTGGATTTTTGCCTTATTAAAAAATAGAACTACGTACCAAGATTTAGCTTGATAAGTAAGTACAACTAAATCAAACAAAACCTTCCAAAAACAAACTTTAGGAAGGTTTTTAGTATAGCACATGCCTATTAAACTTTTAACAGAAAATTATTGACAAACTATTAGCTGGTTTAGTTGAATAAGAAAAAAGATGAAATCTCTGTGGAATCCCATCTTGAAGTAAAGCACCCGTTCGTATTATAAGGTCAGCCAGAGTAATCTGGTTGACTATTTTTTATTCAATTTATAGATTGATAGTAGCCGGGGTCGAACGGAAGCACCCGTGGGACTAGATCCCGACAACTAAACTGTTCGCCCTCTACTTGTTAACACATGATTAGGCTGGTTGGGACATTACGATCTCGTATAACAAGCGAAGATATGAATAACAAGCTAGATAGAGGTTACCGGTCAATACACTACCTTAGGAGGAGATAAACTATGAATCCAGTAGTTGGTCTGGATGTCGCAAAAGGTGAAAGTCAGATTCAAATGTTCTTGGATAAAAAAATGCCCTATAAAAGCAGCGTGAAAGTTGATCATACGGTGGATGGATTGGAAGAGTTACACTCTTATTTATTAGATTTAGAGCGTCAAACAGGGATGAAGCCACCTGTTGTTTTGGAATCAACAGGTCACTATCATGCTCCAGTTGTACAGTTTTTAGAAGCAAGAGAATACATTGTCATTATCGTAAATCCACTGGTATCTTACCGAGCAAAAAGTTCTAGCTTGCGCAAAACCAAAACAGATGCCATTGATGCTTATCACTTAGGCGAACTGTATTACAAAGAGGATTTAGCGCCTCAGAAAAAGCGTGGTGTACAGTTATTAAACCTTCGACATCTAACAAGGCAACATGAAAATATGACGGGAATTATGATTCAAACAAAGCTTCAATTTCAAGCCGTATTAGATCAAATATTCCCTGAGTACAAAGGAGTTTTTGGCGATTTATACGCTGAGATTTCCATAAAAACTTTACAAGCTTACCCTACTTCTGAATCAGTTAAAGAAGCAGGTGTAGAAGAAATCGCACAATTCATTGATACACATTGCAAAGCACGTTCGTTTAATTGGGCGCTTGAAAGATCGGAAAAATTAATCGAAGCTGCAGAACGCAATCCATTTCAATCAACGCTTTATCAAAGTCTTCTAGTCAGTTTGAATATGTATATTGATTTACTTCAAGTGTACCACCAACAACTTTCTACGTTGGAGCGTGAGATTGATGAGTTAGCGGCACAACTTGAAGAATATGAATTACTCCAATCAATTCCCGGTATTGGTGAAAAAATCGCTGCAACGATTATTTCAGAAATCGGAGAAATTGATCGGTTTAATCATCCGAAAAAGTTAGTAGCCTTTGCAGGACTAGATCCCAGTGTGTTTGAATCAGGTCGCTTTAAAGGCACGAAAAATCACATTACTAAACGCGGCTCGGCTAGGCTTCGCCACATGCTTTATACAGCTGTTCGTTGTTCTATTCGAGATAGTCGGAAAAAGAAAACAACACCTGAAACTATCGCACGAAATAAGCGATTACGAGCCTTCTACGATTTAAAACGCAAGGAAGGAAAGCCATATAAAGTAGCCATTATTGCTTGTGCAAATAAGCTTTTACATTGGATTTATGCGATTTTAAAAACGAAAACACCATTCCAAGAAACCATGTAGTGACAGCATTTTCAAATACAACAAAAACCTTCCAAATTGAATTCGGAGGGTTATTTGGGTTGCGCTTTTTAGTATAGCATGAAGTGTTTTTTAATTTAAAAGATTTTTATTGACAATCTATTAGCTGGTTTAATTGAATAACGATTGTATTTTTATAGCTAATTCTTTTGGTTTAACGTCAATAGAAGATAGCTGGTTTATATCTACCCACATCGGTAGATATGTTCCACGTTGTCTTTTCTTATCTGTGTACTCTTCACCTTTCCCTGTGCCGAAATCGCCATGCATTATCTCAGCAAGAAAAAAATATTGAGTTCCATTAAATTCGATTGTTGCAATGCACTTACCAACTTTAACCGTAACACCTAATTCCTCTAACGCTTCTCTTTTAGCTCCTTCTTCAGGTGTCTCTCCATCTTCTATTCCTCCACCAGGAAACACATAATAAACTGAACCTTCTCGAACCCTCTTAATCAGTCCTACCTTTTCATCTTTAATCAAAACTATTGAACCTCGATCTCGCAAATGTATTCCCCCATTCTATATAAACCTTTATTCCATAATCCTGCACTTTTGCTGAATAAGCTACTGTAAATATAATACCTTAAAAAGTAAATTAACTAGTTACACTTACACTGTGGCATAATCAGCATTTGCATGACAAAACTGATTAGTAACAGGGATGTATCCGCACAAAAGGGAGCTATTATTGGATACAGATATATCAGTAAAACGTATTGCATTTAATGATATACAAGATGCAAAGCTGGTGGACACTGATGATTAATCACGAAGATCGACCAATCTTATACGACTATATAAAATTAGACATGGCCATTCGGTCATTACAACAAGACTATTCATCGCTTGAAAATTTAAAAATGTCGAAGGTCTATTTAAATGTTGTAGATGGTTTATTTAAAGACTTAAGAAACGATTTTTATAACAAAAAACGTGTGCTTACTAAGAAAAATATTGAGGTAGTCAAATGGGTAAATGTAGACAAACCCTGGGCAAATTGGTAAGGATATATTACAGCTTTTACAGGTTCAATAAATACTTTATATGAATACAAAACGGGGGTATCTCTAATTTTAAGATACCCTCATTTTAAATTTTTTTTACTTAATACAAATCTTAGAAGAACTCTGTATACAGTTCTGCTCCAAACTCTTATAATAATCCTGTTTATTTTCATATGGGAAAAAGTGACTTCCCGAAAACTCTTTCAAATTAAAAGAATTTGTCGTGACATTTCCCCAATTTTTCATACTACTTGCAGGCGCATCTGGATCATTAGTTCCGCAATGAGCAACAATCGGACCATGAAATAATTCATTACGATAATCAAAAGACTCATTCAAACGATAATCATTTTTCACTATTGGTAAAATATGTTGTAAAACTTCTTTATTTTCCAATAACTCTTTCGGAGTACCTCCTACTCGTATTAATTCTTTAACTAATTCACTATCATCCATATATGTTTGATAGTCATCAGGGAAATGATCTTGAGGTGCATGGCGACCTGCTACTATTAATAAATTCACTTTTTTCTTATATTTTTCTTCTAGTAAACAGGCTGTTTTAAAAGCAAGAATAGCTCCCATGCTATGACCATAAAAATATATTCGCGTTTGGTTTGTTACTCTGTTAATTGCTTCTGCAATTTGTGGCATCACATGAAGATAATCTGTAATATACTGTTCTTTTATTCTTGTTGATTTACCAGGTAGCTCTATCGGAAATACAGCTAAGTTCTGCTCCCATGTTTTCCAATTTCTAAAAGCGGCGGCACTGCCTCCAGCATGATGGAAACAGAACAGCTTATTACTATTTTCGTAATCTAACTCGTCCACAAAAGGAAACCACTTTTTAACGTCTACCACAACCATTCTTCATCCTCCTTGATATCCTTCATTCTTAATGGTTCTCGTTCCCGTATGTAAACTTTTTGAGAGGGTCCTATTTTTCTGCCAATATCATTCCATAATTTACAAGCTGTTAAATAATATTGTGTTGTTTGATTAAAGTAAGAACGATTCCAAATATCTTCATAAAATGTTAGAAGAGAACGTTCAACGCTTTTAGGCCATATTTTTTTATAGTGATCTTCGAAGCTATTGTTTTGTGCAGTAAAGACAATCTCCTCTACTGGATAGCTTAGAAATTTATTGTCTATTCTCTTATTTAATATAGGCGATTCGTTTAATGACGAACTCATACATGGCATCCAATGCACTGAACCGTGCGTGTCCGGTAAATACAATGTTCCTCTATTCGTTCCTAAAGTCACTCTGTGCAATAAATAAATGTTACTTTCTGGATTAGCTAAATCCATTTGATTGAAAACACGTAATGTCACAGGGGTGTCCCGTATTTGTCCAGATAGCATATAAAAAGGGTTATGCTCTGTAGGGTCATTAACTGGTTCAAATATACAGGATTGTAAACTACCAAGGGCTTGCCCTATAATATCTAGCATTGGAAATAATACTTGGATACTACAAGCCGCCTCTAAATAAATAATATCACTAACTTCTCTTAATGTTTTCGCCGTTTGTATAAAGGAATGTACAGCATCGACATTTGGATAAAAACTATTTAAGTGATATTTACAATTACCTACTTTCGCACTTTTAATTAGCTTTACATAGTCATCCTCATGAACAGGATGCTCCTGTATAACATGTATACCTTTCTCTAAAAATGCTTGTGCTATATTTGTCCCTTCTCCACCCACGATCGTTGATTTAACAACAACGCACGCAACATCCACCTGCTCATTTGTTATATCTTCTACAGTTGTGTAAAGTGGAACATTCAATGTATTGGCGAGTTCTTGCGACTGGTTACTACCCTTAGATAAAATACCTACAAGCTTATAAAGAGATGGTAAATTTAAGATTGCCTGCAAATAATAAGCACCGAACTTCGTACCACAAACGACTACTCTTAATGGCCTCATAATATCCCTTCCTCCAAGTCTAGGTGATTTTCTGTCTGTGAAGTAATGATAAAATCTTCTATCACACACTGTTCATGCAATTCTCGCATAACATTACTTGGATTCAATATGTCGCAAGCCCAATAAACTCCATTTTCCTGAATTATCCCTTCTATAATGGCTTCTACAGATAACGCACAAATAATTCCACTAATCGTAAAGCTATTTTGACAAAGTAATTGAGCTTGTCGTCGTATCGATTGTCCCTTAAATTTTCCAATCATCTCTATGACGAGTGTGTACCATGTTTGTCGAACAGGGAAAATGATAAGTTTTTCCATCAGGTCATCTACAATTTGATGTAAATGTTCAGGCGTATTTTTCATTGCTAATTGTATACACGCTTGTTGTAATAATGAAAAAACAGCTTTATTTGAATAAATATTATGCCAATGTGCTTCAGTTATATGTAGCTTTTTTGCAAGGCGAATTGTTTCATTTGTTATATACCTTTGAGCATATACAGTATTTTCCTCACCATTAATTTCCATTTTTATTTTTTCTGTATGTGCTATATCACGTACTACTTTTCCATCCTTATAAAAGGCATTCGCTGTACCAAAACCATAGATGGAGCTAAGCATTATATCAGCTGCTGCGCCTTTACTATATGCTTCTTCTCCTCCTGCATAGCCGCTTATTTTATCTATTTGATCAAATCCTTCTTGAGCTAATAGGCGAGGAAGAACCCCCGATAAACCGGGAAAACTTCCTGCTGAAAGAATCATTATATTTGTTAGCTCCTGTTGTATAAATTTCTTCTCCAACAAATCTGCCCCAAATGCATCGACATAATGGGCTCCAGCTTTTATGGCAGCTTGAGCCACTCTATCAATAATGCTATACGAGGGGCCTGCACAATTTAACACGATTGTACAACCTGCACAAAATGTCTCTAGCGCTATTTGGTCATATATATCTACCTGCATATATTCCATAAATTTGTCTAATTGAGAATGTTCTTTATGCTCACTTCTACTCCCACAGCGTAATGGGTATTTATCTTTTAAATATCTTACAGCCGCTTGTCCAACAGCCCCATTGTAGCCAATAATTCCTATTTTAAATTGATGGTTCATGGCTTACTCCTTTAAGCAGTAATTTAGCAGTCTCTTTCACATTAGGCTCCTGCAAACACGTAATATGATTACCATTTATAGGAATGATATTTAAATGACCAAATGTAATATCTCTCCAAAATTCTTCGTTTCTTGTACCAATTACCGGTAAAAAGGATGATATTTTATCAATACAACTAAATGCAACTACGTCTCCCATGAAAGGCTCGGTTCCATACGATACAACACCTTTAAAGCTTTGACAGAAGATTTGATATAGCGTTACCATTCGTTGCTTTTGAAAAGCTGAAATATCACCTTGCAAAGCTGGAACGGTAGTATATAAATCTACTAATCTCTGTTTAGGAGACTTGCTAGAAAGCTTTTGATAACATTGTGCAATTGGTGCAAACTCTCCGGTTAGATTACATAAATCTTCAATTGTAATGGTATTCGCTTCTTTTTTGATTAAATCATGTAGTGCTTTTTTAAGTAATTCATCCTCGACATCGTGACCACTTTTTACAAGATCAGCGCCTATTAATAAACCAAATGTTCTTTCCATTAATAGATCATTTCGAAGCTTTGCATCACAAGGCGTAGTATCTATTGTAATGACTGGTTCAACTTGAACACCTTCTGCAAGTAACACCTTTGCCGTTTCAACAGCAATAAGCCCTCCCATACAGTACCCTATTAATTCAAAGTTTGAAGCGTTTAGCTTTAACAATTGTTGCGCATATTTTTGCCCTAAATTTTGAATAAGTGTTTCAGGTGTATAGGCTAAATAATCTGCTTCATCACCAAAAATAAATCCTGCTATCGTGTCTTTGCGGTTAGGTTCATCTATCAAATAAGGGAGCAATTGATTGTAAGGTGTAAGTGTTCCCGTTCCATCGTGGAATAGTACTTTAATTTTTCCGCCAACCTCTCCTTCAGCTAATATAACGAAAGATGTTTTCGTATCTGAGGCAGTTTCATCCTGCATTGTTTGATGATTTTCAAGCGAGTGACTTATCTTTTCTGCAATTTCTGCAATCGTCGGTGTTTGTAAAATCTCTACCATTAATTGATCCCACTCCCAATGCTCCACTTCTGAAAGTGTATCTCTCATTGCTGCCACAACTTGTGCAACTAGTAATGAATCGCCACCTGCTTGATAGAAGTTTTCATTGCGCCAAATACTTTCTCTATTTAGTGCTTTCGCCCAAATTTCTGCAATTCTTTTCTCTAAGTCACCTTGCGGAGATTCACCGGATTGTGCAATAAATGGATTGGATGCTTCTAGTCGACTTTGTAATGTACTTCGATCCACTTTGCCGTTTTCAGATAACGGTAGTTCACGAAGCACTTCAATATGCACTGGTATCATATATTTTGGTAGTTGTCTTTCTAAATGTTGCTGAACCTCACTCGCATAAAGTCTCTTACGTTCACCTATAAATTGACCGACAAATACTGCCTGATTTGCAGCGGATAATGGATCATTTTTTGTAGGATATACACCGGCTATCTCCACCTCTGTTGCTGCAAATAACTCATGCCACTGTTCACAATTGAAAAATACTTGATCATTGTTTTTTCTAAAGTCTTCAAAATCATTTAGACCAGCATGAAATTCCATTGATGTAAGAAGTGAATAGTTTTCCCCAGTCGTATCTGCTACTATTAACGCTCCTCCTTCAACTGTCATTTCCTTAAAGGTTTGTAACACTTGTGGAGCTTTCTTAGCGTTGTGTAAAACATTATTACATAAAATCAAATCAAAGGAAGATGCTTGAATTCCTTGAGACCAATAGGATTGATTGATATCATACAAACCATATGTAACCCACTTATAAGGTTCAAACGATTTTCGCGCTTCATTTAAAAAGAATTGTGATAAATCTGTAAAAACATATTCTACATTTTTATGATTTAATGTTGGTATTAACTCTAAACTTACACCGCCTACGCCAGCTCCTACCTCTAAAATTCGGAACGTTTTCTCTGGATAAGCCTTTCTAAATTCATCTACAATTGTATGGACAGCTTGAATTGTAACTTGATTTAATGAACGACTAATTAGGTTGTCTTTATATGCCGCTAAAGCAATATCAAAGCTTCCTTTAGGGAAAAATAAATCTAATGAATCAATATCCCCGCGAAGTAAACCTAAAAGATGCTTACTTGAATCTTCAAAGTAATCCACAAGTTTTTTTCCATACTGCATTTTTTCTTCAATGTCTCTCCATTTTAGCCAAGAGATTTCTGATGCATTGTGTGGTAAATCTTTATTGACTAGATAATAGTTTGACGTTGCTGGATTTTGCTTTATAAGATTTTCTTTACATAAAACATTCAGCCATCTTCTTAGTAGCTGATGGTAGTATGGATGTACTTTGACTATTTGCTGAATTTCACTTATAGAAAATTCTCGATCATCTATAAAAATATCTAAGTCTTGGAATGTTTTCATAATATCTAGTACGGCTGTCCAATTTGAAATTGTAGACCATTGTGCAAATAACTCTCGATCTACATTATGGGTCGCTTGATCTCCAGCGTTTTTAACTACAGTTGTTAATCTTTCTGAAGAAACCAATGTTTTTATTTGATTTGTATTTTTCCTTGCTTGCACGAATGCTGAAATGTTAAATTCTTTACTTGCCAAATCTTTACTTGCAATAACCGCTGCATGCTCTACCTGCTGCATACGTTGCATAGAACTTTCAATTTCACTTAACTCAATGCGATGCCCATTAATTTTTACTTGAGTATCCTCTCTCCCTAAAAACTCAATCACACCATCTGGTAGGAATCTCCCTATATCTCCAGTTGCATATAAACGCTCTCCAGTGTAAGGATGGACAATAAATTTCGCTGTAGTATTTTTTTCATCCTGTAGGTAGCCGGTGGCAAGCCCCTCTCCCCCAATATATAAATCACCAATTGTCCAATCAGGGCATGACTCTAGCTCCTTATTCAACAAATAAAAATATTGATTTGCTAATGGCTTACCATAAGGAATACTGTTCTTATAGGTAGTATTTACATCTATTGGATAATAAATAGACCAGATTGCTGCTTCTGTTGCTCCACCAAGGCTGATAAATTTCGCTTGTTCAAAATAATGTGCCATTTGTTTTGGTAATGTAACAGGTATCCAATCTCCAGATAAAAATACTAAACGTAATTTTTTATGAAGAGTTGTTGTCGTATCCTGCATGTATGCATGAAGAAGTTGTAATTGGGCTGGTACTGAATTCCAAATAGTGGCTTGATGAGATGTTAAAAGCTCCAACCAATGTTTTGGATCTTTAAGACGTTTATGCTCTGGTAATATAACGCTACCACCAACACTTAATAATCCAAAGATATCGTATACCGATAAATCAAAAGCTAAATTGGCAATTGCTAAAACTCGATCATGCTCTGTTACTTGGAAACGATGATTCATATCCATTATTGTATTCAGTACTGCCCTATGACTAACAATAACGCCTTTCGCTTTTCCTGTACTGCCAGACGTATGAATAATATAAGCTGGCTGTTCTACATCTACACGTACAGGAATTAACTGTGCTTCTAAAGCAGTGTTTAATTGCTCGACTTCAATAAAGGAAAGAGATTCTTGTTCGTATAAATCACTATGGCTAGCATGACCTAAAATAAAAGTGGTTTGTGATTCACTTATAATATTTTTTTTACGAGCAATCGGTTGCTCAATATCTAAAGGTAAATACACGCCACCTGCTGTTAATGTTCCTATTACAGCAGCAATTTGCCAAATACCCTTCTGTAAGTCAATTGCTACAAAATCTCCTTGCCGCACACCTTTATTAATCAATACCTGTTGAATGGCATAAACATAACGACCGAGCTCCTCATATGTAAAATATTTACCATCTGCAAAAATAGCTATATTTTTAGCATATTGTGCAATAGCATCTAGCACATTGTCATAGAGTAACCCCTTAGGTAAATCAATCGTTGTTTTATTTACTTCATTTCTAATCTTTTGCATTGCTTCAGGTAAACCTAATAATTGACGTTCTGTCCATGCTGTTTCGTTAGTTGCAAGTTTTGTTAAGTGATCTACAAAAAATTGAAAGGCTGAATCGATTAGCCCACTTGGAAAAATACCTTCACGTACATCCCAATTTATTAATATTCCATCCGGTTGTTCAGATACTTGACAATCAATCCATACTTGAGGTGTTTGACTAATTTTATATGCTAATTTCAACTTAGGCTCATTTTCAGACATATGACTATTCGCGTCTGCACCTAATGTACTTGTATATACTACCGGTATAATAACATCACGATTACGATGTCGCTTTAATTCACGCAATACTTCAATTCCTGAAAAGTCGCGATACTCTAAGTCTGTCCATAGCTGCTGTTGTATTTCAGCCGCATGCTCATAAAATGCTCTATCTCTTTTTGCATGTATTTCTAACAGATTGATGGTCGTAAAATCTCCAATTACATCATGAATTTGAGCATGAATATTAGGTCGATTAAGCATCGTTATATTCATACAAAAGTGAGATTGTTTTGACCATAAGCCAATAATTTCAGCAAACGCTGTTAAAATAATACTGGAAGGAGTTAGCCGATGATCTTTTGCCTTCTGACTTAAAAATTGCCATTTATGATTAGGTAACAGGAAATTAAATTGTTCAAAACGAATTTTATTGCTATCAATTTTGTCGCTTTGAACGGGTAACTCTGGCGCCTCTGGGAAAGTCTCTAAACGACTAGTCCAATAATTTTTAGCTTTTTCATTGGCAATCGAGCGATCATGTTGTTCATATTGTTGTATCATGACATCTCTAAATTGAATATCTAAAGCTGGTAATGGAGTATTTCCTGTATAGTAATAGTGTTCTAATTCTGCTATTAATACATTGATACTGACAAAGTCAGCAATTAACATATCAATAGATAGATGAATAACACTTTGATTTTTTTGCTGTGTAAGGACTAGGTCATACAACGGCCATTTATCAGGAGCATATTGCTTAACAGATAACTCATTTCTTACATGTAATAATCGTTGATTGGCTACTTCAGGTACTTCATCTGATAAATCAATAACTTGTATAGTTGGGAGCTCTACGTTTTTTAATACTTGCTGATAACCCTCCTGATGCACTATCGCATGGAGCATATCATGTCGCTTTATGACTTGGTGCCATGCCTTTTCAAGCCGTGTAGGATCAAAAGTAGTGCCAACTAGTTCTGCATATACTTTACAACCTACTCCTCCATAACGATAATTGTTGCTTCTACCTACTAAATAGGCTGATTGAATATCAGTAAGCGGAAAGGAATCATAGCGTTTTTCAGTATCATGAATAATTGATTGTTGTTCCTTCTGTAAATAATCAAGGAGTTGCTCTTTATATTCTTTCAATCGCTCTTTACGTTCATTTGTAAGTACACCAGTTGGAGCCTTAAAATGTAATTTTCCATCTTCTACCCAAAGGTTCACTCCCAGCTCACGATACTCCTCTAATAATTTTTTCATGTTATAATATTCCCTCCTGATATTCGAAGTCCTTTTTCACAACTTCTATTAGATAGTCATCTTCTTTTAATGAATAAAGTGCTTTGATCGTTAATCCACTTTGATGAAATAGCGCCTCAAATTGGGATTGTGTTCTTTCCTTACCTCCACACATCGTCCAAATATTTAAATCCGTCATATATAAATGCGAGGCATTTCCTTCAATAACCTCTGGTAATAATTTTTCAATTATAGTTAGTGTAGAATTTCCGCCCATACTTTGAGCGATATTACGTAAAATTGTGATTGCTGCTTCATCCTCCCAATCATGGAGGATTCGCGATAAAATATAGAGATCACCCAATTTAGGTACCTCTTGAAAAAAGTCTCCTGCCTGAAATGTACATCGACTGTTGATGCCGTAAAGCTCCAATTTTCCTTCTGCCTTTTGTTGTACATGTTGCAGATCTATTACAATCCCTTGAGCATTGCGGTAAAATTCCAAAAATTTCGCGATTATCTCTCCAGATCCTCCACCAACATCGATAATTTTTTTGATGCAGTACCAATCTTTTTTTTCTGCAAAATATGCTTCTAGTTGAAGCCGTTCACTTGTTTTACTCATCATCTTATTAAACACTTCAAATTTTTCATTTTGCTGTACTTGCGCTTGAAAATAAGACTGTTGTTCTACTAATTGATAAGGGATTTTCTTCGTTTTCATCGCTTCATAAAGCTTCGACCAATAAGGCATTGCCTGTCTGCCTGTGAATAATAAAAAATCCTTTAATGAATCACTTGCTTGTCCTGATAATTTCTCCCCTAAAGGAAGTAATTTAAAATAATTATTTTCTTCCTCCATATATTTCAAAGCTACTAATGGTCGCATAAAACGAAAGAACATTTCTTCGTCAAGCGCTAATTCCTGTGCCAATAACGTTACATGCTTTCGTTCATCGAATAAGGCATCAAATATCCCTAATTCACAAGCTGTATATAGCAAATAAGAAGTAGAAAAGCCTTGAATCGTTGAGCGTATCATACTTTCTTGTATATCCATAGTTAATCTCCTTATTAATTACTGCTGCTATCTGCCATCAATTTATACCATCTACAAATAGTATTTTCTACGATATTAATAAGGGCATATAGCCCTCCTCCTAATAAAGCTAGCCCTATTACACCTGCATACATAGCTAAGTAATCTCTACTATCCATTCGATTTAAAATGTAATAACCTAATCCACTAAATGATGCAAAGGTTTCAGCTATAAATAGGATTGCTAATGCTGTTCCTAATGAAGCTCGCAAGGAAGTCATTACGCTCGGTAAGCAATAGGGTAGTGTCAAATGGCACAGTGTTTGTAGTTTTGTAGCGTTCAATGATTGAATAACTTGTTTCTGAGCATAAGGAATTCCTTTTGCGGCATCACGAATAACTACTACCAATTGAAAATAAAGAACAAAGGCAATTAACATGATTTTTGGGACATCCCCTAATCCAAATAGCACGAGAATAATTGGTAAAAAAACAACCTTTGGGATAGGATAAAGCACATATAATAAAGGACTTAATAAAAGATCTATCTTTTTATTCCACCCCATAAGTAAACCTGTAGGAATCGCGAAAAAGAGAGCACAGATTATACCGATACTTACTCGATAACTACTTATAAAAAAATGCTGTGTTAATTCACCACTAGTTACTACTGTTAAAAATGATTGTCCCGCTTCAAAAGGTGTAGGTAAAAAAGCTTTATTCAATGAGATGCTAGATAGATGCCATAATAAAATAATAATAATGGTAGCGATGACTATACTATATGTCTTCTTCACACGGCTCTCCCTTTAGTAATTGTTTAATTCGTTGTTGTTGACGATACATGAAAGCAGGATTACGTCGCTCCTCTATCTGATAATCATTCTCAATGGTGCCTGCAATTGTTTTTCCATTAGCGTGAAAGTCGACGATGCGATCGCTCATCATCAACGCTTCATCAATGTTATGTGTCACAAATAGTAGCGTTAAATTTCTTTCATGACGTATTCTCTGCAATGTTAGTATTAATTGCTCCTTCGTTAAAATATCTAACGCTGAAAATGGCTCGTCCATTAACAAAACTTTTGGCTTTTGGATTAAAGCTCTCCCTATTGCAACCCTTTGCTGCTGTCCCCCGGATAGTTGAAAAGGATAACTGTACTGCTGATTGTGAATATTCAATTGTGATAAAATAAATTGTGTCTCTTTTTCCCGTTCTTGCTTAGGTCGTTTGGCAAGCTTTAAAGGGAGAGCTATATTATCTTTCACACTTTTCCATGGGAACAGGCCGTAATTTTGAAAAATAATCGCTATCTCCTGCTGTGGTCCTTTCAATTCTTTTCCATCAAAATAAACGGTTCCATTACTCGGTTTTTCCAAACCAGCTACAATTTTTAATAAAGAGGATTTCCCACTACCAGAAACACCAACAATAGCTACACATTCACCAGAAGATATTTGAAGGTTAATGTTTTGCAGGACATTAACCGTACCTGAGGCTGTCTTGTACGCTAAGTCAACATGCTGAATTCTATACACGACATATCCCCCTTTTTATTGTTCTTCCAATGACGTTTCTACTAGATCTTCATATGGAAAAGCTTTGTCCAATAGTCCTCTAGAAACTAACCAATCAGATATACGCTCGACATTTTCTTGTGCTGGCACACAATTAGGAGTAAAAACTGGAACTGCATAATGCCCTTTTAATATTTCCGGTACGTTTGCCACTTTTAGAGCAAGTTCAAAGTATTTTTCTGGGTGCTGATTTAACTGTTTAATCGCTTCGTTGTAAGCTCTTAGGAAGTTTTCAATCACAGCTCTATTTTCTGTTATGTTTTTTTGTGTCATAACGATGACTGATTGGGAAAAGTTCTCTCCAAGTGTTGTATCATCAATGACAATATTTGCACCTTGTGCAACAGCATAGCTTGCCAATGGCTCAGGTAATATAGCTGCTTGCGCTTCTTTTCCAGCTAATACTGTATCTACACGTAATGAAAGATTCGGAAGATGAATTTTCGTTATTTCAGAAGAATCTAGTTTCAAATGCCGTTCATATTGCTCCATTAAATAATCCATCATTGTATTCTCAGAGATCATGACAGATTGCCCTACTAGCTGCTTCGGTTCAACAATAGAGCTATGTGGAGAAGAAACGACTAAAAATCTTCCTTCCTTCTCCGTCGCACCTAATGCTAATGCAATCGTTTTAACATCAATGCCCCCCTTTTTTATTAAATTTTGAACGATCATATCAGTCATCATGCCATCTAGCTCACCAGCCTCCATCGCCTTCGATTGATCAGAGGCACTGCCAAACTCTATAAGCTCAACATCGGCACCATATTTTTGGAAAAGCTGATCCTTCTCTGCAACATAAAGAGGCAGACTATCATCGATACGCAACACACCTATTTTTAGTGAAGAATGCTTGGTCATTTTTGTATCTTCACTACACCCACTTATGAAGGCCAAAATGACAATCATAAAAATTATTCGAGAAAGGTGATATTGTCTCATAGAGCACCTTCCTCCATAGTGACACTGTTTTCCTCAACGAATGCTGCTAGTTGTTCAAGACGTGAATGAGTGAATAATGTTTGAATAGAAAGCGCTATATTAAATTTCTCCTTTATTTTTCCGATGATTTGAATGGCCATTAAAGAATTACCTCCACATGCGAAGAAATCATCATCAATTCCAGGATATGAATAAGACAATATTTCTTCCCAAATTTTCGCTATTTCTTTTTGCATCTCTGTAAAAGGCTCTCTATATTCAGATGACTCCTCTTGCTCTAGAGGTAACTGTTGTAAAAATTTACGGTTAACTTTTCCGTTCTCTGACAGTGGCATTTTATCAATATATTTGTACACAGTAGGTAACAAATAATTAGGTAATTTTTGTGCCAATAAATTTTTGGTTTGTTCAATAGTTAGACCATTTTGTTCATCTTCTAATACTACATATGCCACTAATATTGTTGCTCCATTACGTTTATGAACAATTGTTGCCGCTTCCTTCACAGTAGGCAATTTAGCTAGGTGATAATCTATTTCACCTATTTCAACCCTATAGCCATTTAGTTTAATTTGTGAATCTGCTCTCCCTAAAAATTCAATATTGCCATCAGGTAAATATCGCCCTAGATCTCCTGTATCATATAGACGTTCTTTTGTAATTGGGTGAAGTAAAAATTGGTCATTTGTCCGCTCTTCATTTTTCCAATACCCCATGGCAAGTCCTAATCCTCCGATATACAATTTCCCTGGTACATTCACAGGACAAGCTGCCATTTGATCATTTAGTATATAGTAATATTGATTGGCTAAAGGTTTGCCATAAGGTATGCTCTTCCAATCCCTATTTACTGTTTGTATATCGAAACTATTTGACCATATAGACGCCTCCGTCGCACCACCTAATCCCAATATTCGAGTCTTTGGCGCAATTTCCCAAACATCTGTAGGCAAGCTTAATGAAATCCAGTCACCACTCAATAACACAGCCCTTAGTGTTGGATACTGAGCAGACTCTATATTCCTACTATATTCTGTTAACATTTGCATAAAGGCCGGCACTGTATTCCAAATGGAGATGTGATGATTTTGTATTAATTTTTTCCAATATGCAGGTTCTTTTACATGCTCAGCTTTTGGTATAACAATTCCACCACCAGCAGCAAGTATGCCAAAAATATCGTATACGGATAAATCAAACGTTAGGTTAGATAACGCAAGAATACGATCCTCCGTACAAACAGCAAGTCGATGATTAATATCTAATACTGTATTTACTGCACCTCTATGATCAATCATGACACCCTTCGGCTTACCAGTAGAACCCGAAGTATAAATGACATACGCTAAATCTGAAGGCAACAAGTCAGGACTATCGACTAGACATTCTTGATGTGCCCATTTAGCATCAACGACCGTCACATGATAATCATTTAGGAAGGGTAGCTGTGTGAGTATATGTGCTTGTGTTACTATGGATTGAACTTCTCCTTCTTTTAAAAGAAATTCCATCCGTTCAATAGGCGTTGTACAATCAATCGGTAAATATGCCTTCCCTGCTTTAATAATCCCCAATGCAGCAACTATTTGTTCCCATCCTTTTTCCATAACAATAGCAACTAATTTCCCTTTAGTACTATCCCGTTCAAGTAATGATTGAGCAGTATGATTTTTTAAATGGCATAGCTGTTGATACGTAATAGTTTTTTCTTCTGAGAACACTGCGATATTAGTAGGATTTTCAGCTATTTGTTTTTCAACAAGACTTAACAACGTCTCATTTGATATTTCTGTGTCCTGCCCTTTAATTTTTCCTACTTGCTCTTGAGATGGTAAACGCACAAGACTTCCAATTCTTTTTTTCCATAAATCTTCCTTCGTAGAAAGCTCTTTTAAAATACTGATGTATGCCTCAAACATGCCAATGACTAAATGCCGTGGGAAAATCTCCTCTATTGCATCCCAGCTTAGCCATAGTTCACCTTTTTGCTCTGAAACTTGATGATCAAGCCAAACTTGAGGAGTTTGAGATAATCCATATACAATATCTCCTAAATAGCCACCCATTGTTGATGCCCCATTATTTTTTTCAAGCCCTAATCCACTCGTAAAGACAAATGGCATCATTATGCCCATTTGACGATTCCACTTTTTAGCTATTGCACGCTCTACATATACACCACCCACATAAGGATGCTCTAAATCCTGCAATAGTTGCTTTTGAACATTTCTAGCACGTTCTAAAAAAGATTCTCCTTTTGACATATCAATAGATAAAAGATTAAGCGATGTAAAGTCACCTATAAGCTGTTCTACATCCGGTTCAAATAGCACACGATGGAAACGAGTAAGATTTATTGTAAATTTTGGTTGACTACTCCATCTTGCTAAAGTTTCAGCATAAGCAGCGATTAACAAGGATGCTGGAGACAAGTTCATTTTGGTAGCTAATTGCTTTAAGGCTAGCCATTGCTGTGAAGATAGTTTCTCTTCATATCTCGTAAACTTACAGTTAGATAAATCTCCTTTATAATCAAGTAGAGGTAAATCTGGTGCAGGGTACATATTATCAATGCGTTGATTCCAATATTGCATATCCTGCTCATACATTTCTGTTTCCCGAATTTTTTCATAAGCCAATATATAATCTCTGAATGTAGTTTGAAGCACTTGTAGTTTTGCAGAAGAATCATCATATAGGCGCTTCCACTCTTTAAATAAATAGAACATACTAAAACCATCAAAAATAATATTGTCAAAACTAATATGTAGTCTTGTTTTATGTTCATTTATAGTCGACATTCGAATATCAAACAAGGGCCACTCACTTGGATTAAATGTTTGATGCTCCATCTCACTTCGCACTATTGTAAGCTGTTCTTTTTGCTGTTCTGTTGAAAGATTTGTAAGATTGTACGATGCAATAGAATAGTACTCTACAAACTCTTGAACCTGTTGGTGTTGTCCATCATTTAAAATGACGGCCCTCATCATATCATGATGTTGTATGAGACGATTCCATATTTGTTCCACTCTTACATGATTTAGAGCTGGGCAATCCATTTCAAAATAGCAGTGAGTGGATACATCACCGTATGCATAAATACCACTACGACCTAGCCAATATGCTTGTTGAACTTCTGTTAATGGAAATGGCTCGAAACGATCCCGCTCATTAGGCACTATAGTTGGTAGCTTTTTCTCCGTTTCTTCGTTTGTCTTTTGTAGCACTAATTCCTCTAATAACAGTGCCATCTGTTGAAAATCAGGCTGATTGAAGATTGCTTCTAAGCTAATTTTGACAGCAAATTGCTCTTTTATTTTTGCACTAAGCTGAGTAGCTAATAATGAATCCCCGCCTAGCTCAAAGTAATGATCACGTATGCCAATTGCATCTACCCCTAATACTTCGGTCCATATTTCTGCTAACCTTATTTCGATTGGGGTTGCTGGTGCAATAAATTCTTTTGTAGCTAAATTGACTTGCTCAATTTCAGGGATTGGTAATGCTGCTCGATTCACTTTGCCATTGGCCGTAATAGGTAACTCCTCTAATGGAATAATTACATGAGGAATCATATAACTTGGTAATCGTTTTTCTAAATAATGTTTAAGTGGCTCTAGCTGGAATTCTGAAAATGATTGTCTTTCAACTTGAGCTACAAATAAATACTGAGTAAAGGCTGTATCAATAGACTGAAGCGTAATATTTGTGAAGCCCTCTTCTTTAAAAATAGAGAGCCAACGATCTTCCGATAGTAATGGAAGACATGTCTTTTCCCGTTCATCCTTATAATGTGTAAAACCATCTTCTAAAAATGCTGTACTGACTAATTGCAGAGGATTATTCTCCGTCATTTCTAAATTAACAAATAGCCCACCATGCTTTAATAACTTCTTTAAATCTTTAAGTGAATTTCTAATATGGACTGCTCTATGCAAAGAGTGCGACGCCACAATCAAATCATATTCACCATCTATAAAACCTTGAGAAATTGGACATTTATTTATATCAAGTACTTTTAAATGGATATTGGGCTGTAAACCTACTATTTTTTGAACACGATTTATAAAGTAGTTGGACTCATCTGTAGCAGTATAATGAATCTCATCTTTTGAAAAAGTCTCTGCTAGAATACGAAGTGTGTTCGTATGACGCACCCCAACCTCTAATATTTTGAGTGGTGCTTGGCGTTCTGTTCGATTACTTAAAACTGTTTGAATCAGAGTCGCTATTAAATCCTGCTGTTTTTTTCCATCAGACATGTTTTCAGTCAATTGTTCTAAAGGATGTATGTTATGATGAAGCAATAATTCTAAAGGCTCTAGTTCACCCGTTAAAAGTGCATAGCTTTTTTCAAAAAAGTCAGAAACAAACGCCCTTATATATGTTGTTTGCATTTTCTCTAAACTACTAAACTGTTCTTCACTATTAACGATTAAGCATTGTTTATTATGAATAGTAGATCCTTCACAAGAAACTAAATTGTTTTTTTCCAAAAAACTAAACCATTGATATATTAAACTTTGATATCTGCTGTTAATTTTTTCTCGCTCTATTATTTTTAAAATATTGTAACGAACATCTTTTTCTAGCGGAAATCCTAATTTGGAAATTATTTTACTAATCATCTCCATAGTAAGATATTCACAATAATCCTTTAACGACCGATAACGATTTTCATTCTCATTGTAAGTTTTAGTAAAATCCCCATTCTCTTTTAATTGAACAATATAAGACCAATCAATCATTGGTTTATTATATTTAATAGTTTGTACTTGCTCTTTTTCAGAACTACTTACAATATAAGCGGCTAAATATTGGTTTTCCTCTCCTCTGACCGTGACAGCAGCATCCTCAACTATTTCATAACTTCTAATGGCACTTTCGATTTCACCTAATTCAATACGGTGACCCCGTACCTTTACCTGTGAATCATTTCTTCCTAAAAACTCGATAAGGCCGTTGTTCCAAAATCGACCGATATCCCCTGTCTTATACCAACGAATACCTTTCTCTTCAATAAAGCGTTCAGTAGTTAATTGTGGCTCTCCTACGTATCCTTTGGCTACACCGGCACCTCCTATCCACAACTCTCCTGCTTTCCAACTCGGACAGTCTTCCCCATTTGTATCAATAATTCTATAAAACTGATTTTTCAGGGATCTTCCATAAGGGATTGAACGCCAACTTGCTGGTATTGGATGATTGACATGATAATAATTGGACCAAATTGCCGCTTCTGTCGCACCGCCCATTGCTACTAATAGCCCTTTCGGTGCTACTTTTAACAGTCTCTCAGGAATATCTAAACTAATCCAATCTCCTGACAACATCACAATACGTAAATTTTGACAAATCATTTTTACGCTTTCGGCTTCTATTAATAACATCTTCAATAAAGCAGGTACTGAATTCCATAATGTAATACGGTAATTACATATTAACTTTAACCAAATATCTGCGTTTCGAGCCGTATCGTCTGATATAAGGACAAGGCTACCACCAACACTTAAAAGACCAAATATATCATATATAGATAAATCAAAATCTAATGATGATAATGCTAGAATACGATCTTCTTTGCTAATATCATATTTTTTATTAATATCTGCAATTGTATTCCAAGCAGCCTTATGACTAATTTCTACACCTTTTGGTTCTCCCGTTGAACCTGATGTGAAAATAATATAAGCAGAACGGTTTACATCTACTTTAGGAAACTTCACATGACCAAATTGATGTATCTGTTCCATCATAATAACTTGTACTTGTTCAATATCTTGGTACTTTTCTTCGTAGGAGGCCGTTGTTAGAATAAAAGAAACATTTGCCTTCTCAATAATTTTTTTATAACGTTCAATAGGCTGTGTCACATGTACAGGAACATAACAGCCTCCAATAGCTAGTACTCCTAAAATCGCTTGTATTTGCTCTAATCCTCTTGGCAATGAAATAGCTACTCGATCACCTTGTTTAAAACCATTATGTAACAGGGCCGCAGCAACCTTTTCCGCTTGTAATGACAGCGTCTCATAACTAACTTCTTTATGACTTATACCATCTATAAGCGCTATAACTTGTGGTTGTTGCTTTGCTTTTTCGAAGAAAGACGTGTGCAAGCCTTGAGCATGATCTTCTATTGTGGCATTATCAATTAATTGACGTCTTACTTCTTGTGCTTTTGTTTCGATAGCTGGCTGTTGAAGCCAATGCTGTTCATCTTCAATTAACCAATCAATAGTTTTGATAAACAGTTCAAACATGTCATCCAACAAACCCGAAGGGAATAATTCATCTAAACCATCCCAAATACATAACAAACCATCATCCATATCAAACATTTGGAAATCCAACCAAACTTGTGGCGTTTGTGAAATCATATAATGAATAGTACCAAATGCATCTTTAAACTCCTCATTTATTAGTGGTACGCCTAAATTACATGAAAAAACTATCGGAGCAAACACTTTTTCATCTGGGAAATACTTAGCCATATCCCGTTGAATTTTCACACCTGAATAAGCGGTATAGTTTAAATCTTGATGAAGTTGCTGTTGTAAACTTTTCGTAAATGCTAAAAAATGTTGTCGATTTTCACTATCGACTTCCAATAATAGTAGCGTAGTAAAATCAGCTACAACTTGCTCTATCTCTTCAGACAAAGTATCTCGGTTAAACAATGGAATATTAATAATAAAACGAGATTCACTGCTCCATTTACTTAATGTATAGGCATAAGCTGCTAACAATACCATTGCAGGTGTGACGTTATGGTGTGAGGCAGTCAATTTAAGCTTACTCCAAGATTGTTCTTCTAAAAAATGCTCCCTTCTTGTAAATTTAGGGGTGTGTTGTATCAACTCAGCATTGTTTGATAACGGTAGTTTTGGACCTAATGGCAAAGTAGTTAACCTGTTTTTCCAATAAGCCTCTGCGTAGCTTTCTTCATTGGCAATTGCTAGTGCTTTATCATGTAGATATTTTGCAAAGTTCCAATTTTCAGGTGCCTTCGGTTTTTGCTGTCTAGAATAAGCTGCCGCTAAATCTCTTAAAATAATTTGGAAACTTTGAACATCAGCTACAAGTAAGTCTATATCGAAATGGAGACGAGTTTTACCATTTGGTAATAGAGATAGCTGTAAGCAAGCTACTTCCCCTTGATCAATTGCCAATAGCCGGTGTGAGGTATTAGCGCGAATAGTTTCTAGCTTTTTGCTAATCTCGACTTGCGAGCAAGTTGTAAAATCGTGGACATCAATAGTTGTAAAAGGTGATTCTTTTAAAATTTGCTGTTGACCATCTTCTGTATATTTGACACGGAGCATAGGATGATGCTGAATTATTAATGCCCATGCTGCTTTAAGCCGCTCTATATCAATATTCCGCCCATCAATTTCCATATAACCATGACAGCCATTTCCACCTAAATATTGACCGCTTTGTCGTCCAACCCAATAAGCATACTGTACATCTGTTAATGGAAAAGGTTCATACATATTAGCTACTGTCTTATCTTGATTTTCTAATAGTTCGTTATCATTATTAATTGTATATACATAATCTCTATTTATTATTTTATTCCAAGCACTTAAATACGGCTCGGATATTAATTCTTTAAAGGTAATTGTTACCCCAACTTTTTTTAGTTTGCCAACTAATTTCATCACTTGTAAGGAGTTTAAGCCTAATTCTAATAAATTTTGATCCTCATGTATTTCTTTCTGTATACCGAGTAGATGATTGACTTCCAACACTAGACTTTGGATATTATCTAGATCATTCTTTAATCTCAATACTTTGACGCCTCTCTTTCTATAGTAATCTGTTTTAATTTGTTCTTATCAACCTTCCCTACATTTATAAATGGTAACCGCTCTACATATATGATTTGATCTGGAAGTTTATATTGAGCAACGCCTAGTTGGATTAGAAAACTACATATCTCATCTCGTTCAATTCTTTGTCCATCCGTAACTAAAAATGCACAAATGTTCTCTCCTAACACTTTATCTGGCAAACCGATAACAGCTACATCTTTAATAATTGGATGTGCTCGTAGAAAGCTTTCGATTTCAGAGGGTATAATATTTTCACCTGCACGATTAATTTGTTCCCTTACTCTACCAACAATTTGTATATTCCCCTCTGGTGTTATACGTGCTTTATCACCAGTACGTAAAAAATAATTTATTGTGAAAATATCAGCATTTAAAGCAGGTGCTTGATAGTAACCCCCAAATGTATACGGTCCTTTTGCCACCAATTCCCCAAGCTCACCTTGAGGAACTTCTCTTCCTAGCTCATCTATAATCTTTATTTCATCACCTAAAGAAATTGCTCGCCCTTGACAGCTCGTAACAGTTTCTATAGGATCATTTAATGCTGTGAAGCAAGTTATTCCTTCCCCTAATCCATATCCTTGTTGTATTTTACATTGAAATTTATCCATAAAATGAACAGCTGTTTTTTGCTCTATGTGAGCAGCACCAATTAAAACAACCTCTAAACTCGACATATCCAATTCTTCATACCATTCAAAAGCTTCTAACCATAAGCTAGCTATTGTTGGTACAATTGAGGTATGTGTCACACGTTCCTTTTCTATTTCTTGAAATGCTTCATCAAAGCTAGAAGTTTGACATAATACCACTTTGCCTCCTGTAAAAAGAGTGCCTAATATGCCTGGAGAGCATAACGGATAATCATGTGAAATAGATAGTACTGCCATGTATACAGTTTCAGGAGTAATCCCACATTTTTCAGCAGAGGCTAGTGCATTGTAAGCATACGCCTCATGGATTTTCGGAATAATTTTCGGAATACCTGTAGTGCCACCAGACAATAAATATAACGCAGTATCTCTATAATGTGGTAAATCACTAACCACTAATGAATAGCTACTTTCTTTAAGCTGATCTAATGTTACATGTGTAAAAGTTGCTGGCCACTGTACGGTAGATTTACCAACCGTCACAATATATCGAATACTTTTATGCAGAGGGATGATTTGTGCAGCCATGCACTCATACTGAATACCAAGATGAGCGTTGCAACATATATAAGCTATTGGCTGTACCATCTTTGCGATTGTATCAATTTCTATTTCTCTATGAGAAGGTAACATCAGAACAGGCTGCACACCTATTTTTAGTAGACTAAATAATACAGTAATAAACTCAATTGTATTTGGTAATTGTAATAAAACCCGATCACCCTGCCGCCAACCTAATGACAAAAAGCCTGTCGATAATTGCTCAATTTCTTGAAGCAATTCTTGATAAGTTAGGCGTCGATTTCCTTCCACAACTGCTATGTTATGAGGAAATTGTTCAGCGATAATTTCTAGCTCCTCCATTAATGTTTTCTTTCTTAAGAAACCCAATTGCTCATATCGTTCAACCTCATGTAAATACCAATCCATTTGTGAAGACATGCTTTTCGCTCCCATCCTCTCATCTACAAAATACATTTTGTTATACGCTACTTAATTGATGTTCCTTTCTCCACATTGCTGCATATTTGCCTTCTTTAGCAATGAGCTTTTCATGTGAACCTTCTTCTACGATTTGTCCTTCATTAACAACTAGGATTTTGTCTGCATTTTTTATAATGGAAAGCGTATGGGCAATCATAACAACCGTTTTTTTCTTTTTCAAAAGATTTTTAATCGCTTCTTTTACAGCCAGCTCATTCTCGATATCTAACGACGCTGTTGCTTCATCTAATAAAAGTATTGGGCTGTCCTTTAAAATAGCACGTGCAATGGATATACGTTGTCTTTCACCGCCCGATAGCTTATTACCATTTTCTCCAACAATTGTGTCATAGCCACACTCTAATTTCTCAATAAAATCATGGCAGTTTGCTTCTTTCGCAACATTAATAATTTCTTGTTCTGTCGCTTCTGGCTTTGCATAGCGAATATTATTTAAAATCGTATCATTAAACAAAAATATATCTTGGTCGACTAGTGAAATTTTCTGCAATACTTTTTCAGAAGCAATCGATTGAATAACTTGCTGACCGATTAATATATCACCGCGTTCAGGCTCATAGTATTTTGTTATTAAATTTAAAATAGTTGATTTTCCCGAACCCGATGGTCCAACAATCGCCACAAACTGTGAAGAATCAATTTCAAAATTGACATTTCGTAGTATAGGTTCCCCTCGGTTATAAGCGAAATTCACATTTTGAAAAGCTATACTATACTGTTCAGGTTCAAAAGAAGTCTCATTTGATAACTCCTCCACCTCTTCTATGACGCACTCAATTTGTCTTTTTGCAATCATTAAGTTTTTATAAGAGGTTAAATCAATAAAAAGTGTGCCAAATAATTTGCATGTAAATAAAGGGGAAATGCTAATTAGAAAGAAAGAAGACGCATCTAAATTCCCCTCCAGCCATTGATGTCCTGCTAAATAAAGAACAATCGGTAAACTTAGCCAACACAAAATACTAAACGTTGTACCAATTGGAATTACTTTAATCTCATATAAATAACTAACATCACTATAGTCCTTCATTGATGAGGTTGTTGCTTTATTTTTAACACCACCCAAACCAAATGATCGCAACGTTTGAATACCATTTATATACTCAACTACAGCACTTGTGTTACTTGTCATAATATTTTTCTTTTGATTTCCGTATTTTTTTACCATTAAAAAGGATAAATAAAGAGTTGGTATTAACAATAAACCTGAACATAACAGAACTACTCCAGCAGGTATATAAATAGTCGAAATAAAGCCAATTAGCAGTAAAGTAAATGAAGAATTTTTTATAATATCTCCTATTTTATGAGTCAAAATATTTTCATAATTATTGACACTTGTTGTCGTTGCATTAATGTACTCTCCTGTTTGTGCCTTCGTAAAGGAGGAAAGCGGTATTTTTTTCATTTTATCGCCCAGTGTCAAGCGAAGAATTCTACTAATCTGGGCACCTCCGATTTGCCCTCTCGTATAACCAAACGCGTAGATGATTAAACGAATAACAAAAACAGCGCCTAACAATGACAGAATTCGAGTTAACAAGTTCATCGTTAATTGCTCTGTTATTAAAGCATTAATCGTGTAATATAGTACGATAAAATTAAAACCAGCTAGCATACCCTCGATGACATTGAAAACAATCGAAAGATAAAAAGAAGCATTTTTTGTAAATGCATTTTTTTTGTCCATACTTAAGTCTCCTTCATAAATAGGCTTTCCCTTGGAAGACCCTTCTTTTTCTACAAGTACAACATCGTTAAAATTCATACGTAATTTCTCTAGCTTTACTATAATCCTGCCAAGTCTTTTTATATGAAGGGTTTTCTTCTAGCATTTCTTGATGCGTTCCACATGCTTGTAGTGTTTGATTTTCTACAATTGCCACTCGATCACAATGCTTAATAATACCAAGACGGTGTGCAATGATAATTACTGTTTTACCAACACAAAGTTCAGCAATGGCTTGATCAATCTCGGCCTGATTTTCTGGGTCTGCTGCGGATGTTGCTTCATCTAATATTAAAATCGGTGCATCTTTTAAAATGGCACGTGCAATAGCAATTCGCTGCTTTTCTCCACCAGAAAATCTAGTTCCAAAACTCCCTACCCTCGTATCGTAACCATCAGGTAATGAAATAATAAAATCATCTATTTGTGCTTTTTTCGCCGCAGTTCTTACCTCATCGAGTGTAGCATTAGAACCCATGACAATGTTTTCAAACACTGTACCACTTGTTAAAAAGGTCTTTTGGAAAACTGTTGTTATATTTTTTAATAATTCCTCATAATCAATATCCTTCACATTTTGATTACCAATCAAAACTTCTCCTTGCTGAACATCATTAAAGCGTGAAATTAACTGTACAATGGTGCTTTTCCCAGAACCTGAGTCACCTACAATAGCTATTTTTTCATTTTCAACAATAGACAGATTCACATTCTTTAAATGTTCTTTTTGCCCATCATAAGAGTAATTGACATTTCTTAGTTCGATATTGTAATTCTTCGGAAATGCTTGCCCTTGCCCAAAAACAGGTGTTTCTAAAAAGGCTACGCATTTCTTTACAGAATTTAAAACCTGTGCAAAGTTTGAACCTAATTCCTGTAAAGGTCGTAATTCTGTTAAATACAATGAGCCTACAAATGCAAAAAGAATAAAGACACTTCCTGTTAAACTACCATTTAAAAACCACATTCCACCAATAGGTACCATAAGGAGTAAGCCACATTCTATAATAATGACAAAGCTCGCATATGGTGGACCCATTTTTAAAGACATTTCTTTCCAGACATTAAATTCATCATCTACTGTGTTTGTAAACTTTTTAAATGATGAACTACTCATGTTATATGCCTTAATTAAACGCATTCCTTGAATATATTCGATAATGATTGCATTTAGATTGGCTATGGAACGTGCTCCTCGATCCATTAATTGATTCGTCCCCCGAAACATTATTACCATTACTGCCACTGCAACAATTAATGGAATAAACGAAATAAGCGCTAACGGTACGTTAACTGTACATAAATAGATGAAGACAGCAATTGGACCACTCAAGTAAAACACTAACTCTGGTAAATGATGTGCTAAAAATAACTCTAGCTTTTCAATTTCTTCATTTAATAGTGTTTTAATTTCTCCTGTATTTCGTTCATTTAAAGAACCTAGTGAAACTTGCGCCATATGCTCTGTTACTTGACAACGCACTTTAAATAACGTTCGATAGGCACCCTTATGCGATAGGGTACCAGAAATAGCAAAGAGCCCAAATCGAACAATTATCGAAATAGCCAAAATCAATAAATTTTGAATTAACAAAGCTTCTGTTAAATTATTGTGATAGACTTGCTCAATTATTTGATAAATAATGAAATAAGGTACAATTGTCGAAAGACCACTAATTAAAGAACATAAAACAGACAAATATAAATATTTTTTATCCTCTCCAGCCCAAGAAAGAAGCATAAAGATCGGATTTTCATTTTGTTTTACAACTTTCCCCATTATCGTTCAGCCCTTCCCTTACATCGTAATTTTGTATCGTACATTTCTCTGCACATTGCAGGTCAGTTACGTTAGATCCATTCCCTGCTATCTAGTGAAAGTTTCAATTGTATACTGATGATTTTCTTTATTTAACTTATAATCATCTTGCTTCTTTCCATCTCCGAAGCGAAGTATACGATGACAGCAAGATGCTATAAATTCTAAGTCATGTGTAATGACAAAAATAATTTTATTAGCCTCCGCTAAATTCTGTAAAATACTAGAAACCTTTTGCATACTGTCAAAATCTAATCCACTTGTCGGTTCATCAAACACTATAATTTCCTTTTCACTTATTAAACTTGCAGCTACAGCAAGTCTCTGTTTTTGTCCTCCTGATAATGTATTCGGGTGTCGATTGACCAGTTCTAATAAATCCATTTCCTCCAATGCTTTTCGTACTAAATTCGGATTGGGATTTTTCACCCCAAATACACATTCTTTTTCAACCGTTTCTGCGAATAACTGATAATTGACATCTTGCATTACCATATAGGAAAGCTGAGCCTGTTTTTTCAATGTTAGTTTTTGTTTATTAAAATAAATATTTCCTGATGATAGTTTATGTAGACCACATATCGCTCTAGCAAAGGTCGTTTTTCCTGCACCATTATGTCCTGTGATTGCAATTATTTCTCCGCTTTTTGCTGTGAATTGAATATTTTCTAATACCTTTCTTTTTTTGTGCGATATAGTGACATCCTTCACAACAAGCTCATGAACTTTTTGTTCAGCAGGTAGCGATTTATGTTGAAACTGTACATTGTCTAAATAAAGTGTGCGGAGTCCTAATTGCCTCAGTTGAAGATCTGAAAGCTGTAAAAAATCCTTTTGTGAGTAAACTGATACAATTTGTCCCTTATTTAATACAATGGCTCTATCAATTAATTCTTTTAAATAGTAAAGTCTATGCTCCGATACAATAATTGTTTTACCTTGCATTTTTAGTAATGCAATCATGTCTTTTAAATCCTCAATAGCAGCCGCATCTAAATTAGAGGAAGGCTCATCTAATACAAAAATATCGGGTGCTACAGCATACACACTTGCAAAAGCAATCTTTTGCTTTTCTCCCCCCGATAAATGAAAAATATTGCGTCGACGAAGCCTTTCTAAACGAAGCTCAGACGTAATTTGCCGCATTCGTTCTTCCATCATTTCTTTTGGATATGCCATATTTTCCATTCCAAATACAATCTCACTATCAGTATCCACATTAAAGAATTGTGACCTCGGATTTTGGAACACCATCCCAACCTGTTCGCTTAATTCATACATTTTCCTATTTTCTACAGGTTGATTATTTAACAACACTTGCCCTTTTAGCTTTCCAGAATAGAAATAAGGAATTAAACCGTTAATTGCTCGGATAATAGTTGTTTTACCACAGCCGCTTTTACCACACAGTAAAATGCACTGTCCCTTTTTTACATGAATATTTATATTTTCTATACCTTCACTTTTCTCATCTGTATAATGAAATGAATATTGCTCGACTTTCAACATATGAACACTCCTCCGAACACAAAAAATGTAAATATAAATATTACAATACTATCACTGAATTGGAATGATACATGTTGAAAGCAAGAACGCTCTTTCGGATTTTCAATCCCTCTCGCTATGCTAGCAGCAGATAATTCATCAGCAATTTTTGAGGCTGCCATCATTAAAGGGACGTAAATACATTCAACCGTTTGCACAGGATTTTTTAGAAAACCTATTATGGAGGGTGAGATGCCTCTCAACTTCATAGCATCCTTTATATATCGCCAATCCTCACCAATCATTGGAAAATAGCGTAACATTACAGCTAATGGAATAATTACCTTTTTGGAAATTCTTATTTTTCCTAAAGCCGTCATAAATTCATTTATCTTTGTGGTTCCAACTAATAAACCACCCATTACAACACACGGGAATATTTTTCTGATAAACATTGCAAATGATACAAACATTAGCTCCCACGCACCTGTCAAAAATATTTCACTTACTAAGTGAACTACTAGAATAAACCCGTATCCAAGCATCATTTTCAATGAAAAAGAAAACATCCCCATCAGAAAGCAAAGACAAAATATTATGGCCATTAATATTAGTTCAAATTGAAAAGAAGGTGACAAAAAAACCGTTGCATTTACTAACATTAGTAGAAATACTTTCGTTCTTGGATCAAGTTTGACGGTGAAAACATGCATATGCATATTGCCCTGCAATTCTTCTTCCTTATTCATAAGTTCACCGCCCTGCCTATGCCAGCACTCCAGATTTTTCAAACTGTTTTCTCAATAATTTTTTTCCCAATAAACCGCTAATCAAAGCGCATAGCATTGTGCCAACAATCATTGTTGGTAACATCCAATTTTGGGCAGTTGTTAACATCGTATCCATATAAGCTTGTTCTGTTCCTTGACCTACCAAATACTCTTTATACGCTTGTTGGTTAAACCACAGCATTACGTAAGAACCCATTGGATGAAGTGAAAAAACAATATAGCTTATAATATTAATTGATATATTTTTATGCTTACCAATCGATGCTATTAATTCACCAATTATAGCTAATCCTATACAGGCTAATGACCATAACCAGTACATCCCTGTAACGAATGTAATAATCGCTAACAATATTCCTAAAATAAGAATAGGACCAAATTTCGGTACTTTAGCAATCATTAATAAATAAATAGGTCCCGTTAATAGAGCAGCGCCAGCTGGCATTAAAAACGTTAATACAGGATTGGGAGCAAAAAAGGCTGATCCAATCATCATGAATATAAAGAACAGTGCTGAGAAAATACCGATTGTAATTAAATCTTTAGTAGTTAGAGATTTTTGCTGCATTGTTTGAGAATACATATCTACATCCACCTTCCTTTTTGTAGTAATTATTACTATATTTTCTTATATTTTATTGATAATGATTATCATTATCTATTATAATAAATAGTAGTACATAAAAAAATAACTACACTATGTTTACGTCCAATCAAGGAAGAGGAAAGTCTAATTGAGGAAAGGAGAAATCAGATGACATCTCATCATTTTAAACCTCTGTTATTAGAAAATGGTTTTTCAAAATTTGACCAAATGAGCAAATATAACTCAGTAGGTACTACATATACAATCGATCCAACTTTAGGTAAAGGTTATTATTGGATATACCATTTTGAGGACATGTTTTCTATTCTCATTCATGATTTTTATTTTTTTGAGGATTATCAGTTAGAATTAACAATGCCTGAACTTTTAACCGTCACATACTATGAATCTATTTCAGGTGAGGAGCTTAACCCTTACCATCCATTAAAGCCAGGTTATATTAAAAGTTATTGGGGAAAAGGAGAAAAATATAGCGCTATTATTCATAAAAATATTCCAGTACAATCAATCGGTATTGAGTTTACCCCTATTTTTTGTGATCAATTCCTAGCACATAAATATGGTGAAAAATATGTGAATCCACGTCAAGCATTAACAACACTAAAAGCCACAGCTACTTTTCCAGAAATGGTAATCCTACTTCGACAAATAGCGGCTTATCGTGGTGCTGATCTGACCTCTGCACTTTTTTATGAAGGGAAAGTATATGAAGCATTAGCCCTTATAATGGAACGTGTACTTTTCAATGAAACTTGTCATTGCTCACAAATTTCTAAAGAAGATATTCACCAAATTGAACATGTAGCCACTCATATAGAAAAGTACTACGCCCTACAACTAACTTTAGATCATTTAACTAAAATTTCTTGCATGGGTGCTACAAAATTAAAAAAATTATTTAAAGAAGTGTATCATTGCACAATTACCGAGTATATTCAAAAACAACGTGTTCATCAGGCTGAGAAATTACTAGCTCATACAGAGCTCCCTATTAACGAAATTGCTCGAACAGTAGGCTATCAAAGTGCAGGTAGATTTTCAGAGTTATTTAAACGCTATTCCGATTTAACACCAAAGGAATATAGGCAGCAAATATTTAGAGGTTAAACATAAAAGGGGGTTACTGATCATCATAAAACTTGCTCTACTTTCCATTACAGATTCGTATTTCGATAAATACCATTCAAAACTTACAGCTTTCAGGGGGTGAGAAACAACGAATCTCAATTGCACGTGCTATTTTGAAAAATGCACCTATTATTATATTAGATGAAGCGACTGCAAGTCTTGATCCTGAAAACGAAACGCTCCTTCAAGCTGCACTAGATGAATTAATTCAAGGAAAAACAACAATCATCATCGCTCACCGTCTATCCACGATACAAAATGCAAATCAAATTATTGTCATTGAAGACGGTAAAGTTATCCAAAAAGGGACGCATCATTCACTTATTAAAGAAGAAGGTGTGTATCGTCATTTTATTAATATTCGACAAGCTGCTGAGAATTGGAGGCTTTCAACATAGTTTATAGAAGGGGCTGTCTACCGACAGCCCCTTTAATGGGTGAATGCTCTATTTATATTGTCACTAGACTTTACTTATGTAGACCTTAGTGAAAAAACGTTTTTTATCGCACCTATTATTCCAGGCACGAGAAATACGACACCAAAAAAGATAGTAAGTAAATTAAAATGTTGTGTTTCATAAAAAGTAAACCACTCTCTGAAAATTGAGGCTTCAGTAATTCTTCCAAATAACGTTCCACCAAAATCTCGATAATTAGGTATCCACCCTGTTACTTCAAATGTAATAAAGATGATTTGTGACAATACGAATACACCAATAGAAGATACCCAAGGTCTTTTCAAAAATGGAATATGATGTTGTTTTTTAGTCATGTAATCCCCTCCCTCCATTTCTTCAACGTCAAAATGAAATATATCTAGTATTTCTCTGAAAACCCATCTCTAAGGTATTCTATTATTTCTTGACCAAAAAACGAAACAGTCAACAGAATCAATATAAGGAAAATAGCTAAACCACCGAAAATAAACGAGAACACTATCCCCCATTTTTTATCATTCAATAAAACCTCTCCTATTCCAGCATTTTGTTCCTAGATAATAATGACATCTTTCATTTAATAATACCTCAAATCAGATGTATTCGCATAAATATTTCCATTTATACACAACATTTGAAGAGACTTCTGTTAATTGTTGACCCAAGATGAATTACATTTTCTGCATCGGCTATTGAAAAACCATGACGTTGTATATTTATTAAAAAGGCAGTATTCTAAAAAAATGTTGTTATTCAGCTAACGGTACAATTTATTTGGACAAAGATATCAATTTCATATTAAAATTGACATTGATTGAATTATTTAAGAGATAATTGAGGAGAGACATCATTGCAGATTTATTCATATAGCATCCCAGAATTAGATTTATATCACACAAGCATTCCCATTTATAACAAGGACAACAAAGTGATAAGTATCCTCAAAAAAAATCGCCACCGTATCCTAACACAACTGTTTCATACGCTTCTCCGATACGGAATGCCATATTGCTATAATGCTATTTCAATTGATAATAATTCAATATACAAAATCGATTGCATATTTACAGGTATTCGTTATACACTATATAGCCGCAATGCAATGGATAAGGTTTCAATTACACAAAAGCGTGTGCAATTAATTGAAAAGGTGCAAACTTTTCTGATTAACGGGGACGTGTACCAATTTGAGAAAGATTACACTAATTCAGGAACTTTAACGTTAAATGGTGAAAAGATTGCTGTAATTAAAAATTTAGATAATACAAATACAAATTTAACGAATCGTATCCACATTGAAGCAATCAATGATGAAATCGCATCTCTAACTGCTATAATGTATCAAACATTTGTACGTAAATTTTGATAGCAAAAGTTTAATATTTCAATGAGCCGTGTGCTTCAATTTATGAAAAATCAAAAAAAGACAGAATTGATTCTACATCAATTTGTAGATTTATCCTGTCTTTATTTTTTAACAGCTACATACTTTTAGAAAACAGCCTTATTAAAGCCAAAAAGCCACACCAAGTTAGATGTGACTTCAACATTTGATTAATCAAATTCTAAAATATTTTTTTCTACTACTACTTGATAAACCTCTTTAGTACTGATTAAAATCGTTTTATAATGTTCTGTTTCAGTAAATGAATACCAAGACTTCTCATTGAGCCCATTTGAAAGTTCTTCTGTAAAAGTTTCTTGTTCAATATTATTCTTGATTTTATATTCTTCTTCACGACCTTCGTCAAAGTAAAACTTCACTTTATATTCATACTCCATAAATCAACACCTCCCATCTACTTATATAATGGGTTGTAAGTACAAAAATTATGAAACATAATAAAAAGCCACACCTAGTTAGGTATGACATTCATTCTTCTTCATTTTCTGCTCATTCTACATACATTGCTCAAAAACCTCAAAGTTCCAGCTAAGTCCAAGACATCATCAAACATCCTGTTCGCATATCAACCAACCATAAAAAATAGCCCTCTTAACAAATACTTATTAAGAGAGCTTTATATAATTCCTAATCTATCACTTATCTCCAACTGGCTTTAATAAATTCATCGGAAGCCAAACAGCACTATCGTGTCTTCCCTCTAACTTATCGACTACATATATATAACCATTAATTTCATTATACCATGAATAAACAATACTTCCCTTTTTCATAAATCTTTCAGTTTTAGATTCTTTTAATGGAACGCCTTTCCCTTCTGCATCTCCTGTTAGTTCATAACGTACACCTCTATCTCTCGATATTGTCTCAGCGATTTTAAGATCTGTACCAGGATATTCATAGCAAAATTCGTAAGTACCATCACCACTGTCGCAATACTTCAGAAGTTGTCCATTATTTGTATCCTTGAAATAAATACCCCATAATTCTTCTTTTCTGAAGTAACTTCCATAACTACTAGCAATACCATCACGATTAATATAAATATAAGTTGGATTGTTATAGAAAGATGAACGAATTTTTATTGGTACTTCTTTGAAAACTACCAAATCTGTTGCTTGTACCCGATATTGCCCCATCTGGTAAAATGTTTTGCCATCATATTTTTCAATATCATACGTTTTAAAGAAGTTATTTCGCTTTACCACTAACGAATCAAACGTACCATTTGGATTTTTCTTGTACACCTTGATATCTTTTTTAAAGGTCATTTTTCCTGTTTGGCCTTTTACAACTTCTGCTCCATCATACATCACTTTTGCTTCTGATTTTGTTGGATTTACTACAGCTAATACAAATGCTGCTAGTAGCACCATAAAAAATTTTTTCATTATTCTCCTCCTACTTAATTAAGTTTAGAAAACATATAATTTCTTAGTATTACACACTAACATTCCAATATTTTACTAAAAACATTATAAAGAAGGATAAATTTAACAAAAACAATGTGTTGTGTTTTACCTCAACATAATTTTACCCTTCTACCATTCCACCAATTTTCTATATTTGGTGTACTACTTATAAATTATGTACAATTATCCGCAAGTCAACCTACCATATAAAAAAACCCCCTTAACAAATATTAATAAGAGGGCTTTATATAATTCCTAATCTATCACTTATCTCCAACTGGCTTTAATAAATCTACCGGAAGCCAAGTGTAACCTTTTGAGTCCGATACTTCTAGATAACCATTAACTTCAGTACCATACGATGAAAAAGTGGTTCCCTTTGCATACATTGTTTCAGTTTTAACTTCGTTTAATGGCGTGCTTTTCCCACCTGCATCTTTTGTTAACTCATAACGTACATTGCTATCTCTCGATTTTGTCTCAGCGATCTTAAGATCTGTACCGAGATAATAAAGACACGGATCGTAAGAACCATCACTATCGCCAGAGCAAAAATTAAGTTTTTGTCCATTATTTGTATCCGAGAAAGAAATATACGAGTAGCCTTCTTGTTCTCTGAAGTAACTTCCGTAACTATTAGTAATACCATCACGATTAATATAAATATAAGTTGGATTGTTATAGAAAGATGAACGAATTTTTATTGGCACTTCTTTGAAAACTACCAAATCTGTTGCTTGTACTCGATATTGCCCCATTTGGTAGAACGTTTTGCCATCATATTTTTCAATATCATACGTTTTAAAGAAGTTATTTCGCTTTACCACTAACGAATCAAACGTACCATTTGGATTTTTCTTGTACACCTTGATGTCTTTTTTAAAGGTCATTTTTCCTGTTTGGCCTTTTACAACTTCTGCTCCATCATACATCACTTTTGCTTCTGATTTAGTTGGATTTACTACTGCAAATACAAATGCTGCTAGTAATACAATAAATAATTTTTTCATTATTCTCCCCCTCGTATATTAGTAGTAAGAGCTCTTTCCGATAGAATTTCCAGTTGATCCGGACAACTGGGGAATCTGTTGGATTTCCTATAGGAGATA
>NZ_JBGCCF010000038.1:0-48501 GCF_041262385.1 Lysinibacillus sp. RC46
ATTTTTTATGAAAAAAATTGAAAGCCGGTGAAATTTTACTGATCGTAAAATTTCGCCGGCTTTTTAGTTTAGAGATGGGTTTTGTCCCAGCCTCTAGAATGGTGTAATTGACTTTTTGAAAAAATAAGTAGTGAAACCATTTATAGAAATATTCATATTAATTATATTATCTATGACTATTTTTGTTAATTGTTTTTGTTTTGGAAACTAGATAAGTTAGCGTTGTACTATCTGAGATATATAGTTCATCACAATTTTGGTTGCTACCTCCGCGTCATAACTTGTCTAATTATTTGGAATATTTGTAAACATGCCTAGCCAAATTAAAATGGTTAATTCATTGATTGAATCAACATTTTTACAGGTCGCTGTTCTATTTTTTGAGGATTAGAGAAAGGGAAATTTAGCCCAAAAAGTAGTGCTTGGGCAAAGAAAGCTGGGAGTTGAGTAAAAAGTATGAGTACCTGAGCGAATAGAGTGTTGAGTGGTGCGATAAGTAGGGCAACCCGAGCGAATAGTGCAACAAGAGGAGCAAAAACAAAAAGGCTATAAATCTGAAAAAAATGGACTCACAAAGAATGCCCTCGACGCACGGACGCGACTACGAGGGCGATATGCTATTTAAGTACAACAATCTTTTTACGATTCACCTTGATGAAAGTTAATCTTATAAAATTTCTTTGGTCTGCCGCGAAGTTTTTCATGCTTTTTATAAATTAATTCAGCGACGCCTTTACTTTCAAGCTCGTTCAGTATGCGATTAGAGCTTCTGATGGTGATATCTAAATGTAAGGCAATATCAGCAGAGGATAATTCATTTGTATTTGTTTTTTCAATGACAGATAGAATCTTTTGGATTAACAGGAGGGAAATATTTAATTTTTCACTTAAGCGTTGTAGCTCAGGAGTTTCTTCTGTCATTTGTAAAACAACTTTTTCCTCTGTATTTGGATTTATTAGTTGACCACTTTCAGTAATAATAAAGGATGGCTTTTCCTGTTGATGAGCTTCGTGATTGGCGATATGTGCCTTTTTCCGAGCTTCATCAATGTTTTGACCAATTCCCCACCCAATATGAAAAGTAAAGGGTAAGCTTTCAGATAAAGCCTCTACTAATGCATCTTGTGAAAAATTATTTGTCATCATTAGTAATTCCTTTTGAGAGGTGAAAATTTCAAAATGAACACTTTGTTTTTGTATAATCATCGTTAAATGATTTTTTTTACTATATTCCAATAGTGAAGTATGCAACAAGCTTTGATTAAATTCTGCATTTGTATTTTCTATTTTAGAAGGAACCAAAGCATCACCTGTTATCTCACCAATCGCTATAATACTTTCTGATAATTGTTTATGTCGGACCTCTGAAATAACTTTTTCAAATACTTCTAAAATCGTTTCTGGAGATGCTGTGATAAGCTCTACGTTCACACCTTGCTTAGAAAGCTTGTCTAATATATTACTAAAAGCAGTAATAGATAGATCTACCTTTCCAGATCTATTTAATTCGATATGTCTTTCTAATAATTCCTCATAAAAATTATCCGTAATATCTAAATGGATAATATGTGCTTCTTCATTTTTTAAATATAACTCCTCTAATTTAATTAAATCTGTATATCCACTAAAGTCAAATGTCACCTTAGAAAAGTCCAAGTTAGAATATTTTCTACTGATATGAAATAGCTTTTTATAAAAATCTCGCTCATTTGCCATGTAGTAATAGGTGGGTATTTGATAAATAACATTTGAGCTTTGCAATACTAAATGGGCTAGACCGTTCATAACTACCGCATCAAAAAATAAATAGTTTTCTAAATATAATGGTTTAATTTCAGAAAGCTTTTTATATGTA
This sequence comes from Lysinibacillus sp. RC46, assembly GCF_041262385.1. Classification (NCBI taxonomy): domain Bacteria; kingdom Bacillati; phylum Bacillota; class Bacilli; order Caryophanales; family Bacillaceae; genus Lysinibacillus; species Lysinibacillus sp. RC46. Next base: position 1,856 of record NZ_JBGCCF010000038.1, read on the forward strand.
AAAAAAGTTAATTCGCAGCGTTCTTTTAATTGTTCTTTAATTGGTAAAACATCTTGTAGTGAATTATGCGCTACAATCACACCGATTCGAATCAAATTGCATTCTCCTCCTAGATTTTTCTATTAGCTCTAGTATATTTGACATTTGCATCTTATAGCAATATTGAAGCATATTTTTTGAATTTTGTTGATTTTTTTCATAAGCATCCTCTATAATCATTTAAAGACAGTCTTTAATATGTCCAAAAATAAACGCAAGGGGGACTCTTATTGGAAAGATCTAACACAAGTAAGCAGAAGTACATAATTCTTGGGATTTTATTTTTAACTTGGATTGTGAATTATTTGGATAAGCTATCTATGAATGTAGCAATTATTCCAATTGCGGAGGAGTTTAGTTTAAATGAGACGCAAGCAGGGTTAATTATCAGTGTCTTTTTCATGAGTTATGCAGTGATGCAGTTAGTTGGGGGATATTTATCAGATAAATATGGGGCAAGACGTATGATTCTTATTTCGGTTTTATTGTGGTCTATTTTCACGATTTTGACTGGCTTTGCATGGTCATTTGTATCACTTATTGCGATTCGGCTACTCTTTGGGATTGGCGAAGGAAGTTTTCCTGCTGCTAGCTCATTAGCAATTGCTGACAATTTCCCAAAATCAGAACGAGGTCGTGCAAAGTCAACGCTTACAGCTGCTACTACTGTTGGTAGTATGATTTCGACTATTGTAGCTGCAACTTTAATAATTTCTATTGGCTGGCGAAATTTATTCTTTATTTTTGGTGTTTTAGGATTCCTATTAACGATTGTCCTTTATTTTTTATTAAAGCCAGACACTCAATACAAAGAAGAGGCAAAGTCTATTAAAGTGAAAGTGCCACTAAAAAAATTATTAAAAATGCCTATGCTCTGGCAGTTAATGTTGATGTACTTTGGCGTCAGTATTGTCAATTGGGGACTTACATCGTGGATGCCGACTTATATGGTAAAGGCAAAAAATTTAGATATGGTTTCGATGGGAGCGCTAGCAATAATTCCTGCGTTAGCAGCATTAATTGCTGTAATGCTTACAGGCTGGCTAATTGATAAATTTGCTATTGGTAAAGAGAAATATTTAATTATGTTTGGTGCTTTTATTGCAGGCATTAGTTTATTTTTCATGACGAATGCATCTTCAATTACGATGATTGTAACATTTCAAGCTTTAACATTGGCGGGCTGCTTGTTTGCTACAACAACGATACTAACTTTACCACTTAAATATTTCTCACATGATGTTATTGGAACGGCAACAGGGTTTATGTATTTTGGTGGTCAGATAGCTGGTGCAATATCTCCATCTATAATGGGGTACATCATCTCACTATTCAATGGATCTTATTCAGCAGCATTCTTGTTCTTAATGGTTATGGTTATAATTCCTATTCTAACAGCGACAACTTTAAGAACTAAAACATCAATAACTACAAATCAAACAGTTTAATAAAAATAAAAAATGGAGTGAAAGGTTTATGTCTAATTCTTATATAAATGAAATATCTAAAATAATTGAATATAAGCGAGATAAATTAATAGATATTAGCAATAAAATTTGGAATTTTGCCGAAATTCGTTTTGAGGAATTTCAATCTGCAGAATTATTATGCACGGCATTGGAAAGTGAAGATTTTCAAGTTGAAAAAGGGGTGGCTGACCTAGAAACGGCTTTTATTGGCAGCTACGGAAGTGGGAAACCTGTTATTGCTTTTTTAGGAGAATATGATGCACTTTCTGGCTTAAGTCAAGAAGGAGGGGCAGCAATAAAAGCTGCTATTCAAGAAGGGGGAAATGGTCACGGTTGTGGACATAATCTTCTGGGTACAGGATCCTTTGCAGCTGCAGTAGCTTTACGTGATTACATGGAAAAACATAATATTCCTGGTACAATCAGATTTTATGGCTGTCCAGCAGAAGAAGGTGGATCTGGTAAAACATTAATGGTCCGTGCAGGCCTTTTTAATGATGTAGATTTTGCTTTATGCTGGCATCCTGCTGACCATAATTTAATGATGTGTACGAGCTCCTTAGCAAATGTTCAAGCTTCCTTTAAGTTTACTGGACGTTCTGCCCATGCAGCTCAGGCACCTCATTTAGGTCGCAGTGCACTGGATGCCGTTGAACTTATGAATGTGGGAGTTAACTATCTTCGTGAGCATATAATTCCAGAAGCACGTGTGCACTATGCAGTGACAAATACAGGTGGATTATCACCGAATATTGTACAAGCAGATGCAAGTGTACTTTATTTAGTACGTGCACCAAAGACAAGCCAAGTCAATGAAATTTATGATCGTGTCTGTAAGATTGCTGAGGGTGCCACATTAATGACAGGTACAAATGTTGAAATCATCTTTGACAAAGCATGCTCTAATCTAGTTCCAAACCATACAATGCAGCAAATAATGTTTGAACAGTTTACACAACTTGGTACGCCACAATTTAGTGAACAAGATTATGAATTTGCTAAAGAGATTAGAAAGACTCTTTCTGAGCAGGAAAAGAATGGAGGAGGTCTGGCCGCTATTCCAGTATTTAGAGAGCTACTTGCAAAGGAAAAGGATACGGCATTATCAACAACGTTATTCCCTTACAATAAAGCATTTACATCTATCACGATGCCAGGCTCAACAGATGTGGGGGATGTAAGCTGGGTTGTCCCAACTGCACAATGTACAACGACATGTCATGCACAAGGGACACAACTGCATTCTTGGCAGGCCGTTGCTACAGGTACGACATCTATTGCTCATAAAGGAATGCTTCATGCTGGGAAAGTTATGGCTGCCACTGCTGCTGCGATGCTGGCACAACCGGAATTAATTGAACAAGCAAAGCAAGAGTTAAAAGAACGTTTAGGAAATGAGGTTTATCAAAATCCAATTCCTCAAGATGTTAAACCTTCACACATCCGCAAATACTCATCTGACGTAATCGAATAATTGAAAAAGAAGTGTCAAGACAAGAAAATTGTCATTGACGCTTCTTTTGTTTTTTATAACAAAGAGGAGACATTACCATCATCTATTAAAAATTCAACACAGTTTCTGCCTCGTTCTTTTGCTTGATATAACGCTTTATCACATCTTGATAATAATGTATTTCGAGTATCACCATCTACGTAGCTAGTTACACCGAAGCTACTAGTTTTTCGTTGAACAACAGGGAATTGATGATTTTCTAATTGTTGACGAAGCTTTTCAGAAAGCTTTACAGCATCATCTAATGTAGTTTGAGGACAAATAACTAAAAACTCCTCGCCACCCCATCTTCCAATTGTATCTTGTTCTCGAATCGTATTTTGCAAGATCTCTGCTACGCTCATTAAAACTAAGTCGCCTACTTGATGGCCAAATCCATCATTTACTTCTTTAAAATAATCAATATCTAGTAGAATAATAGAGAACGGAACCTCTTGATGTTGAGCGTGTTGAAGTGCTTCTTCTAACACATCATCTAACTTTACACGATTTGGAATTTTAGTTAGGCGATCTGTATTTGCTAACTTTTCAAGCTCAAGTTTTGCTCTTTCTAGCTCTTGTGTTCGTTCCTTTACTTTATGTTCGAGCGTTTCATTTAGCGTTTGTTGCATTTCTTGATGTTCTTTTTTAATAATATTGATTTTATCGCCTAATGCTAATGATAAAAATATAGATTCAAAAATAGCACCTGCTGCAGGAACTCTTTCAAATATAGATGGATGAAATGGAATTAAACTTAAAAAGGCCAATGCTTGTACAATAATGGAACCAAGCAGAACAGTCCAACCTACCATATAAAATCGAGCCATTTTCTGACCTTTTAACAACACAAATATTCCTGATAACCAAAGAAAAATAAAGACAAATACAGCAAAAATAATTGTAAAATTATTTGTAATCGTAACATCAGGGACAAAGAATGAAGCAATTAATGAAAGTATAGTGATCCATAATAGTAGATTTCCGATTTTGTAGAATCGAGGTAAATATTTTTTTAGTTCCAGAAACTCTTTGCAAAATAGAATCATAAATAAAAGTAATATATTGCCGCTTATTGCAGATGATTTTATAAAGTACCATTTAGGGAAAAGTTGTCCTAATAATTCAATATCTAAAGAATTCAATGTGGCTTGATAGAGGATAAAACTAAACATATACAAAACATAGTAAAAGTAAGTCTTTTCTTTTAACGAAAAAAATAAAAATAAATTGTAAATTAATAATGCTGCTAAGAACCCATAAAAAATTCCTGTTAAATATTTATAGTCAATAATCTTATTGATAAAGCTTTCCGTTGTGAAAAGATAAGAAATTGAATTTAATGGTAATTCGCCATCTAATTTTATATAAATTTCTTTGACGGATGAGTCTTGGATTTGAAATAAATTAGAGCGATAATGAATTTTTTGATCGTCAATATTTGAAATGCCTCTCTTTTGAACCCTATAGGATCCATCTTCTTTCACTATAAACATTTCAATGCTATCAAGCTTGTCTGTTACCTCTAACCAGTATGACTCCTGTTTATCCGTTAATAGTTTATCGGCATCTAATCGTAGCCAAATCGTATCATTCGTATGCCAAAAGAATAAATAATTCTCTTTACTAGTGACAAAGGAATTGTCGTATGTACCACTTAATAAATCATCGATCGTAATTTTTTTTGACGGATCACGCAAAATATCATAATGCTTTCCCAATTTTATAGGTTCTGATAGTTCTGCAGCATGACATGGTAAGCTGAATTGTGTAAAAGTAAATATGAGTACGATAAAAAAATAAAATAACAGGTTGGTTTTTATAATTTTATTTTTCATCATGTATTTTTTCTCCTATCCTAATAATTCCTATCCTTCAGTTACTAGTATGCTGATGAAAGGTAAAATAAGGTGCTCTTAAAATAGAGTATTATGTAAATATATCACACTTTATTCTATGTTTAGGATTTTTACGAATAAAAAGAGATAATTCGGTTAGGAATCCTTTAATTATTTTCAAAGACCATAAGAGCAAGAATGAGGACGAATGAATGTGTTTTTCCTGATAATATGATGGCTAATAAGTAATAAGGAGGCATCATGATGTCAAAAATTCAGGAATTTAATGAGCTACATTCAGCTAAAGAACTATTATTTATAGGAAATGCGTGGGATTTATTATCTGCGTTAACTTTAGAAAAAGTTGGTTTCAAAGCAATTGGTACAACAAGCTGGGGAATTGCCAATTCACTAGGGTATGAAGATGGTGAGTTAATTGATTTTGATCGACACTTAGCCATTATTAAAACAATTGCAAACAATGTAAAAATACCTGTTTCCGCAGATATTGAGGCGGGATATGGACAAGATCAGAAAACAATTTTAGAAAATGTTTTAAGGACGGCAGATGTTGGTGTTGCAGGTATCAATATTGAGGATTCACTCAAAAAACAAAAGGGATTACGTAATTTAAAAGAGCATTGTAACCTTCTAGCAGAAATGAGAACGATGTTAGATAATCACGGTTATAAAAATTTCTATATTAATGCTAGAACAGATACGTATTTTCTGATGCAGCATCCATTTATAGAAACTATGAATAGAGCAAAGGCTTATGCGGAGAGCGGAGCAAGTGGCATATTTATTCCAGGATTAACAGATGATGAGGAGATAAGCGAAATAACTTTGAATATAGATGCACCCATTAATCTACTTTCTTTACCTGAACTGACGGATTGTAATAAGCTTAAAGAATTAGGGGTAAAACGTTTTAGCTTCGGCAATGCACTATCAGACAAAATAATAGCTTATTTAAAAATGAAATCTAGCCAATTACTGGAAAAGCAAAATACGGCGTTTTTATATGAGAAATAGGCTGCAAAGGGGATGGAATAGTGAACAACAAAATCAATCTTTCATTTGAGGAAATGTGGGAGAAAATTATGGCCTGTAATCAAACATATGATGGGCTATTTTATACGGCTGTAAAGACTACTAAAATCTATTGCCGTCCTTCATGCAAATCGCGAAAGCCGAAAAAAATAAATGTAGAATTTTACGACGATATTCAAAAGGTTGAGAGTGCTGGATATCGTGCATGTAAAAGGTGCCAGCCTGAAGTGGTACTCTCTCCGCATACTCAACTCATCAAAAAAGTAACAACCTATTTAATAAATGAGTATAAACAACGGTTAACATTACAGGATATTGCTAATTTTGTAGGGATAAGTCCTTTTCATCTTGAACGCCTATTTAAACAAGAAACAGGTGAAACACCGCGAGCTTATTTAGAAAAAATAAGAATAGATAAAGCCGTATATTTTTTAAAAAATACAAGCTATACAAATCTTGAGGTTTGCTATGAAGCTGGATTTCAAAGCCCATCAAACTTTTATAAAGTGTTTCGGAACTTAAAATATTGTTCACCAAGTGAATATCGAAACCTTGTGAGGAGTTGGACATGAATTGGATCAATAACGAAACCTATATTGTGATTAATACACCTGCAGCATTTAATTATACTGAGTGTTTAATATTCTTAAATAGATCTAAGCAAGAGGTGCTGCATCAAATAAAAGACGGCTATTTATATAAATTGCTTCAAGTGGATGGACAAAATATTTTATGTAAAATAGGATATCAATCAAATTGTATCAAAGTTGAATTTCCAATACACGCACCATCTGAAAGAGTCTTAGAAAAAATTGTACAGTACATTTGTGAATGGTTTGATTTAGAAAGAAATTTGCACAGTTTTTATGAAATGGCTCAAAAAGATAAAATTTTGCTGCCTCTCGTTAAAAAATACTATGGATTACGAATAATAGGCATGCCAGATTTATTTGAAGCACTCGTATGGGCAATTATTGGACAACAAATTAATTTAACATTCGCATACACATTAAAAAGACGATTTGTAGAACAATTTGGAGAATGCTTAACATTTGAAGGAGAATCCTATTGGCTGTTTCCGACATCTTAAAGAATTGCTGCTATTCAAGTGGACGACTTAAGAAGCTTACAATTTACAGCTAGAAAATCTGAGTACATTATAAATATTGCAAAAATCATGACAAACGGACAATTAACAAAAGAAAAATTGCTTCAACAGGAAGATTTTTTAGAAAGCAAAAATTTCTTAATGTCAATTCGGGGTGTTGGTGCACGGACAGCTGATTATGTGCTGATGAAATGCATACAAGATCCAACCTCGTTTCCTATTGCAGATGTGGGTCTTCATAATGCCTTAAAAAATCAATTAGCATTAAATCGTAAGCCGACTGTTGAGGAAATCAAGAACATTTCAACACATTGGAAAGAATGGGAGGCTTATGCCACTTTTTAATTATGGAGGTCTCTATACGATGAAACAATATAAATTAGATTTTAACTCTCCCATCGGCATCATTGAAATAGTAGGTTCTGATACAGAGGTATATTCAATAATGTTTTCTGAACATGATCAAATAGTAAATGTTCCTCAAAAAGATACACCTCAGGTTATTATAGATTGTCAACAACAGCTACATGAATATTTCATCGGTAAGCGCCATGAGTTTACATTTTCTTATACTTTTGAGGGAACGAGTTTTCAAAAAGAAGTTTGGACTGCTTTAACAAGTGTTGCTTACGGCGAAACAGCAACATATAAAAAAACTGCGGCTTCCATTGGCAATGAACAAGCTGTGAGGGCTGTAGGAAGTGCAAATGGCAAAAATCACTTAAGCATCGTCATTCCTTGTCATCGAATTATTGGCTCAAACGGAACATTAACAGGCTATGCAGGAGGGATGTGGAGAAAGGAATGGCTACTACAACATGAAAAATGGAATAGTAAGGGAATTAAGAAATAAATTTATGATTTATCATCTCTACGTTTGGGTGATAAGCCATTTAAAAAGTGGTTTATTACCTTTGATTTTCTAACGTTCCTTTGTTTGTAACATAACTTAGCCTAGGAATACGTTTTGTATAAATAAGCGGCAATTGCTAAAAATAAGACCGTCAAAATGGGTGATTTAATTACTTGATAAGTATTTGTAATTTTCCACTTGTTATGACAGTTTTTTTTGCAATATCGACGCTTTTTATACATGTGAGGAATGAACTTCAAGTGTATTACTGGCTTCGTATTTACAAGTGAAGGAGGTGTAAACGTGAGCGTAGTTTATAGAATCGCTTTAGTGTTAGTCATCATTGGAGCAATCAACTGGGGACTTATAGGATTTTTTAGATTTGATTTAGTTGCCTATTTGTTCGGTGGACAAACAGCAGTATTGTCACGATGGATTTATGCATTCGTTGGATTAGCAGGACTAGTATCCTTACCTGTTCTTATTATGCGATTTGATGAGGACGAAGATCTTGTTCATGATCGTGACCATCATTCTCGCATAGAAAGAAATCCAAGCTATGGTATGGAGTTTGGTGATGAAGCAGATTTTACTGCATTAAAAACAACTAATGTGCTAAAAGAAGAAAAAAAGGATTCACATAGTAAAAATAAAAACAAAAATAAAAATAAAAAATAACCTCGAGTTTATTCCTCAAAAAAACTGATGACCATTTGGTTTGTCAGTTTTTTCGTTATGGCTAGGATAAAAAATCCGCAAAGATATAAGGGATTGGCACCCAGATAACGAAGCGGATTTTTACTTGAAGCCCTTCATTAGCCGCTATCACTTAGAAATGGTACATGGACACCAACAAACTAGATTTGGATTTAAGAACGGAAATCTTATGGTGATAAAATTTATTGGTGCGTCAACACATCCTCAATCAAAAATGCAATATAGAGATTTGTTTTTGTAAATGGGTTACTTAAGTCCATATCTAATAGCGTTTCTATTTTTTTTATTTTATAAAGTACTGTATTGCGATGAATAAATAGACGCTCACTAATCCTACGGGTACTTCCATTTTCATCGAGGTAAATGCGTAGAAATTGTACATAATCTGAGTTATGCAATTCATCATAGCGATAAAGCTGACCTAAGATGTCTTGGCTATATGATTTGATTAAAGTTTGATTTTGCACGGCCATAATAATTTTGTAGGCACCAATTTCTTTATATTTATATAGGAAGCGATTGTTATGAAGCTTTGCTAATTGGATTACTGTTAATGACTCATCATAGCTTTTACGAACATTTTCAAGCTCTTTATGATAATTTCCTTTTCCAATGATAATATCCAAGTAACCATTTTTTTGCGTAATTTTGTCGTAAATTTCTTCAACAACTTTTGAGAAGGGAGTATTTGGTGTATTGATTTGTGCTCTGTCGATTAAAAAGATGAGGTGATTTTTATGCTTTAGTTTTAAGAAGCGTTTATATCTATTTTGAAATGCAAATTGGATCATGACCTCGTAGCGGTCAATATTAGCTTGTGCACCATTTGTTGTACATGAAATAATGGCTAGCTCCCTACCTTGTGGAAAACCTAGTAGTGCTAATTGATCTTTAATATAGTTGGCGTTTTGTTTGTAGTGAAAAAGTAAGTTATAAAGAACCTTTTCTTCAATAGAAAGCTCTTGATGGTGATTGGCGATAAATTGAAATGTTGTTTTTAATAGATCGGCTATTCGATAATTCCATGGCATGTGAAAAATAGGGAAATCATGTTCATTGGCAAAAGAGATGACTGATTCTGGTATATTTGGAATGTATGGTCCGGTATTAATAATGAAACCTGCTACCTTTTTAGTGAAAGCTAGTTTTACGAGTTGCTCTAAGGAATCTCCATCTGAAGATAAATTAATACCTGTGGTCACGACTAATTCATTAGGTCTACAAAACATAATTAAATCGATGCTTTCTACTACATTAATCCCTGTAACTCTTCGATACGTTCCGTTATGTCCAGCTACTAATGTTAGCATTGGGAATTGGACACCCTCTACAATTTTGCGAATTGTCCCCATTTTCTCCCCCCTTATTATGAACATAACTTACCATATATTATGTGCAGATGCACATATTTTTTTAGCTTGCTATCTATATCTCATAATTTTTATCTCTTATAGAATGTGTATAACTACTGTGAAAGAGAGGACTTGCATATGTATAAGTGTAATAGTAGACGATTGCAAGAGTTAATTGAACAATTTAGTCAATTTGGAGCTACTGAAAATGGTGGCGTAACTCGTTTGTCTCTTTCGAATGAGGATGTATTAGCAAGAAACTATTTTTGTGAGTGTTGTGATGAATTAGGGATGGATATCAAAATCGATGATATGGGTAATATTTATGCCATTTTGTCTGGGAAAAAGGATGTTCCTCCAATTGTTATGGGGTCGCATTTAGATTCCGTTGAAAAGGGTGGGAAATTTGATGGTGTATTAGGCGTTTTAACGGCTATTGAGGCTATTAGAACGTTAAAAGAAAACGAGATTGAGCTAGATATCCCGATAATGATCGTGAATTTCACGAATGAAGAAGGTGCTCGTTTTGATCCAGCGATGATGAGCTCTGGGGTTATTTCAGCGAAATTTGATAAAGAAAAAATGCTGCAATCTATCGATAAAAATGGCACTAGTTTCAAAGAAGCACTGCAAGCAAGTGGCTTTGAAGGAGATCAAGAAAATCGTTTAAAGGAAGCACTTGCTTATATAGAATTGCATATCGAACAAGGACCTGTTCTAGAGGCGAAGCAGTTGGAAATTGGCGTTGTTGAAGGTGTATTAGGTATGGTGTGTTATGAAATTACGGTTGCAGGGCAGTCCAATCATGCTGGAACGACACCGATGACAATGCGTCAAGATCCGATGATCGTAACTTCAAAAATCATTACGTATTTACATGAAGAGCTCGGAAAAATTGATGAACAGTTAGTGTTTACCTTTGGTCGAATGAATGTTTCTCCAAATATTCATACTGTGATACCGAACAATGTGACATTTACGATAGATTCACGTCATCAAAAACCAGAGATCATGCAAAAAGTAGAGGACATACTGAATAATCTTCTTACAGAGGATATGGGCTGTAGCATTAAGCCAGTTAAGCTATGGGGTAGAGATACAGTCTATTTTGAACCTCATATTTGTAATGAAGTGGAAAGGGCTTGTCAGAGCTTCGGTTATACTGCTCATCGAATGTTTAGCGGGGCAGGACATGATGCGCAATATATCGCAAGCATTGTCCCATCAGCAATGATTTTCGTACCAAGTATTAATGGTAAGAGTCATTGCGAGGAAGAGGAAACAACATTTGAGGATTGTGCGAAAGGAGCAGATGTATTACTTGAAACAGTGTTGACGCTACAAACAAAGTTTAGTGTGGGGGAGACTTACACGTTACATTAAAGTTGGTTTTCCAAACATTGTCATGATTGAGCATTCTCCATTATTTTACGAAGGGTGAGGGGCAGAATGAAGAAAATTATTAAAGGTGGACGAGTGGCGACAGCTGCAGATGTTTTTGAGGCAGATATTTTAATTGAAAACGGAAAAATTGTTCAAATTGGCAAAAATCTATCCGACATTGGGGCAGAAGTTATTGATGCTACAGGTAAATATGTGATGCCAGGAGGAATTGATCCTCACACACATTTAGATATGCCATTTAACAATACTGTGACTGATGATGATTGGAAATCTGGTACCATTGCAGCAGCTTTCGGTGGAACAACTACTATTTTGGATTTCTGCTTAACGGCTGGCGAGGATAAACTTTCAGCTGCAGTTGAAAAGTGGCATGACAAGGCGAAGGGGAAATCAGCCATCGACTATGGATTCCACTTAATGATTTGTGATTTAACCCCTGAAACAGAAGTCGAATTGCCGCAGATCTTAGAGCAAGAGGGTATTACTTCTGTCAAGGTATTTATGGCCTATGCGAAAGAATTTCAAGCCTCAGATCGCACCCTTTTTAAGGCTTTTAAAATAGCGAAAGACCTCGGTGCTGTTGTTATGGTGCACTGTGAAAATGGTTCTGTTATTGATGAGCTTGTAGAAGAGGCGCGACGTGCAGGTCATAAGGAGCCGATTTATCATGCGCTTACTCGTCCAGCTGAATTAGAGGGCGAAGCGACAAAACGTGCAATTGAGTTAGCCCATATTGCTGGCGCTACCCTTTATGTTGTACATGTAACTTGTAAAGAGGCAGTAGATGAGATTATTGCTGCGCGTGAAAAAGGCTATGACGTTTATGGTGAAACATGTCCACCATATTTAACTTTGGATCAAGCTGCTTTAGCACAGCCAGGTTTTGAGGGTGCAAAATATGTTTGGTCCCCACCACTTCGACCGAAATATCATCAGGCTCATTTATGGAATGCTCTAAAAGCAAAACAACTACAAACAATTGGCTCTGACCAATGCTCGTTTAGTTTTAAGGGTAAAAAGCAGTTAGGGATAAATGATTTTTCTAAAATTCCTAACGGTGGGCCTTTTATTGAAGATCGCTTTAGTATTTTATATTCAGAAGGCGTAGCAAAAGGAAAAATTTCTATCAATGAGTTTGTCGATATGATTTCCACAAGTGCAGCAAAAGTATTTGGTTTATTCCCACAAAAAGGAACAATTGCAATCGGTTCTGATGCCGATATCGTTATTTTTGATCCAGAGGTAAAACGAGAAATCTCGGCTAAAACACATCATATGAACGTGGATTATAACCCATATGAGGGATGGGAAGTAACAGGTGAACCAGTCAGCGTACTAGTACGTGGAGAATATGTCATTAAAAATAAAGAGTTTGTCGGTGTACTAGGTAGCGGACAATATATAAAACGTGCATTAAAAACAACGGCTACAGAAGCACTAAACATTTAGCATGATCCCGCATTAACGGGCAGTAATACTCCCACCACAAAATTTTTGCAAAAGCTGAGAAGTTAGGTGGGAGATAAAAAGCCCGATTCGTTCAACTAATAATCAATGGGGGATGAAGAGACCCCCACTGATTAAAGTTTCACTTTATGACCGATTGCTTTGGATGGAGAACAGAGCAATCGGTCTCGTAATATCTTCATTTAGCTACAGAAGACTATCTACCTCTATAGGTGGTGAGATGAATGTTGAATGTGGCTTTTTTCAATGGTCCTAGCATCAATTACGCCTAGGTGTAATAAGAAGGAAAAAATGAACACATGAGGGGGATGTGGAAATGGCTCCGAATCAAGAAAATGCAATGTCCCAACAGTTAAACCGTAATTTTATGGAATTGACTAGCAGGATGACAAAGAATGAAGCAATAGAGGAATCTAATCGTTGTCTTTATTGCTATGATGCACCGTGCATTAAAGCCTGTCCAACGAGTATTCAAATCCCAAATTTCATAAAAAAAATTGCTTCTGGTAATATGAAGGGCTCTGCTACGACTATATTAGAAGCAAATCCAATTGGTGCAAGCTGTGCAAGGGTTTGTCCAACGGAGGAACTATGTGAAGGGGCGTGTGTGTTAAATTCCTCAACAAAGCCAATTAAAATCGGAGAGCTACAGCGCTTTGCAACAGATTGGGCAATGGCAACGAACGCTCAGCTATTTAAGCAAGGGCAAAACAATGGACATAAGGTAGCGATTATTGGTGCAGGTCCTGCTGGTTTATCGGCTGCTCGTGAACTAAGTCGATTTGGTTATCAGGTCACTATTTATGAAGCTGAATCGAAAGCTGGTGGCCTAGGAAGCTATGGTATTGTGTCGTTCCGTTTACCAAATGAAGTCGTTGATTGGGAAATTGAACAAATCGAAAAGCTTGGTGTGGAAATCAAAACAAACACAACTGTCGGTATAGATATTTCTGCTGAAGAAATTTTGGAGCAATATGACAGTGTAATTTTAGCAGTTGGTATGGGAGCTGTGCCGAATCTAGGCATTGAAGGAGAAGATTTAGACGGTGTACATGATGCAATAGAGTTTGTCAGAAAGACAAAAATGGGACCGCTTACAAAAGATATAGTTGGGAAGCGGGTGACTGTCATTGGTGCGGGAAATACCGCGATTGACGGTGCTACATGTGCAGTGCGTTTAGGTGCTGATAATGTTCAAATTCTTTATAGAAGAACACAAAAAGAAATGACTGCTTACAAATTTGAATATGAATTTGCCAAGCAAGATGGTGTGGAGTTTAAGTGGTTAACAGCACCGAAAAAAATTATTGGTAATGAGTCAGGTGAGGTCGTAGGTATCGAATGTACGAAAATGAAGCTCGGTGAAGCGGGTGCTGATGGTCGTCAAAGACCTGAGGAGATTAAGGGGTCCAATTTTATTATTGAAGTGGATGCTGTTATTAAGGCAATCGGGCAAACACGTTTTGTATCATTGATTGAAGCTTTTGGCTTACAGCATACAAATGGTGTTGTTGATATTGATGAAACGACAATGCAAACTTCGAATGACAAAGTATTTGCGTGTGGAGATGTCGTCTTCGGAAATGGCCAGGGCGAGGCGATGGTTGTAACCGCTGTACAGCAAGGAAAAGACGCAGCATACAAGATCCATGAACGTTTAACTTCTTTCAGCGGAAGTCTCCCTCCTCTATAGGTGATGAGATGAATGCAGATTTAAGCTACTTTTCAACAGGCTGAAAGAAGTTAAAGCCTCCGGCGGATGTCACGGAATCGGAAAGGAGTTCTTTGTGCTAGCACAAAGCCGATTCCAGACACAATTATGCCGAGGCATAATTGATAAAACCAAGTGAGATTGCATAAGGGAGGAACTACTATGGCAGACTTACGTATTGACTTAGCGGGCATCAAATCGCCTAATCCATTTTGGCTTGCGTCGGCACCGCCAACGAATTCAGGCTATCAAGTACAACGTGCATTTGAAGCGGGGTGGGGTGGTGCTGTATGGAAGACATTGGGGGATCCGATTTTAAATGTTTCTTCACGCTTTGCAGCTGTTAGCTTTAACGGACAAAGAGTAGCTGGCTTCAATAATATTGAATTGATTACGGATCGTCCGTTAGAGGTAAATTTACAAGAAATTTATGAAACGAAAAAAAGGTTTCCGCATCACGCAATTATCGCTTCCTTAATGGTGGAGCCAAAGCAAGAAAAGTGGCATGAGATTGTTAAACGAGTAGAAGATGTGGGAGTTGATGGTCTTGAGCTTAACTTTGGTTGCCCACATGGGATGGCAGAACGAGGAATGGGGTCTGCCTCTGGTCAAGTACCTGAGTTGGTGGAAAAGCAAACGTACTGGGTGAAAGAGGCTGCGAAAACTCCAGTAATTGTGAAGTTAACACCGAACATTACCGACATTACGGTAACGGCAGAAGCGGCTACAAGAGGTGGAGCGGATGCCATTAGTATGATTAATACAATTAACAGCTTGGCTGGTGTTGACTTAGATACATGGAATACAGTGCCTCATGTAGCGGGAAAGGGTGCACATGGTGGCTATTGTGGTCCTGCCGTTAAACCAATTGCGCTCAATATGGTTGCAGAGTGTGCTCGTAATCCATTAATCAATGTTCCTATTTCGGGCATTGGTGGTATTTCCAACTGGCAAGATGCTGCTGAGTTTATATTAATGGGAGCTACAGGCGTGCAAGTTTGTACAGCAGCAATGCATCATGGCTTTAGTATTGTTGAGGATATGATTGATGGACTCAATAACTATTTAGACGATAAAGGCATTGCCTCTGTCATGGATTTAGTAGGTCGCTCAGTTTCTAGATATTCCAATTGGGGTGACCTGGACTTAAATTATAAAATCGTGGCTGAAATTAATAATGATGTTTGCATTAACTGTAACAAGTGCCATATTGCATGTGAGGATACATCGCATCAATGTATCGACTTATATTCAGAAGATGGCCGCCCAATGCTGAAAGTGCGGGAAGAGGATTGTGTAGGCTGTAATTTATGCTCAATTGTTTGTCCTGTAGATGATGCTATTACAATGGTTGAACGCAAATCTACAGTTCCACCAATGACTTGGAATGAACGTCAATCTTTAATTAGCAGTCTATCTAAGTAAAAAGTCTAAAATCAATTTCACCTTGGCTTAATTGCGTTTGTATGCTTAATCTTCATTCGTCTCACTACCTTCTGAGGTGGGAGTATTTTGTCGAAGGAAGATAAACTGAAATTCCACCTTCCTTCAGCATTTTCGTTGGAGGAAGGAATAACCTCATGTAAGTTGTCACGGAAATTTGATAAAAAAGGAGAGATTATATGGAACGTGATGGGAATTATTTAAAATCCCCAGATTTACTTCCAGTGACACATCAACAAAGAAATATCGGAACATTTGGTTTTGCAGTAATTTGGATAGGGATGGCAATTGTATTAGCGGCTTTTGCAATAGGTGGCACAGCAATTATAAGCTTACCATTGCCAATGGTGATTTTAGCAACGTTGATTGGCTCTTGTCTAATTGGTGTATTTATGACGTTAATTGGAGATATAGGCATTGAACATGGCTTATCATTCCCAGTATATATGCGTGCTCCGTTCGGTACATTTGGCACACATATTCCGTCACTTGTCCGAGGTGTAACGGCTGCCTGTTGGTTCGGTCTGAATACTTATTTTGGAGCATTAGCGATAAACGGCATTTTAAATTTACTTTTTAGTTTTGATAATTGGTTTGTCTGTTTCATTGTCTTTGCAGCACTTCAGTTATTTAATACATCACTAGGTATTAAATCTATTGAACGCTTTGCAGATTTAGCAGCACCAGTTATCATTTTAATTTCCTGCTGGATGTATTATACACTGGCAGATCATGCAGTAGCTCAAGGGAAAAATATTTGGACGTGGGTGGAAGCGCCAACAACAGGATTCTCAGCCTTCACTGCATTTATGGTAGTGATTATGGCGAATATGGGATTTTGGTCGACGCTAGCAGCCGATATGCCTTCACTTTCACGCTTCTTTAAAGCACCGAAAAATGAACGTAATTGGTTCAAACGCAATAAAACACAGCTAGTTGGCTCATTAATCGTCATGCCGATTACAAATACTTTCATAGTAACAATTGGTGCCGTGTGCTATATGGCTGTTGCTTCTGCTGATCCAATCAATGCACTACAGCAAAGCGCAAGTGGCTTTATTTTAGGAATCTTACTGTTAATGATTGTATTAGCACAATGGTCGACTAACACCTCTGCAAATGTTATCCCAGCTGCAACGATCTTCTCGAATATCGGTGGGCCAAAAGTGCCGTTTTGGGTGGGGGTTGTTATTGCAGGAATCATTGGTATTCTAGCACAACCATGGAGTTTATTTGATGTGTTAGTCAATGCACTTTTAATTATCGGGGGAATTTTAACAGCCATCGTTGGTATTCTATTTGCCGATTATTATTTAATCCGTAAACGTCGCGTGCATGTAAAAGCACTTTATGACTTAGAGGGTCAGTTTAAATATTTGAAGGGCTTTAACATAGCTGGTTTAATCGCTTGGGTTATCGGTGGTGCAGTGGCAAATATATTCTCCACTTATTCTTCATTAGTAGGGTTCTTTGTAGGGGCACTTGTATATTATGTATTAGCGAAGAATTGGTGGTTCAAAAAATACCCTCAAGCTGAGCTAAAAGATCCAAGTGATGCAAAATATTTAGGGATTACAGCTGGTCACAATTTGGATGAACTATTTGGACAGCAACAAGCGCCTGCTCCAACCGTTGTTCCAAATGAGGATAGTGTCGTTGAACAACCAGATCCGGTGTTAGATATAAAAGGTGCTGAATAAAGTGAAACGTGGGGCTCCTCTTCATCACCCACTGATTTTGTACCTGACGCTTCGCTTTCGGCAAAGACAAATTACGGCCGTTAAAGCGGGATGAATTAAACACCAAACGTATTTTTAAGAGGTTGATAACGGAAAGGTGGAGTGATAGCATGTCAGAACATCAACAAAGCACAGAAGAAATAAAAAAAGTGGATCATTATTTAGATAGTGGCTTTAAAATCAAATATGTTTATGAAAATCTAAGTGGAATGTTTGTAGAATTTGCGCGTCAAGAAGAGGTTGTTCTGCTGCAAATTCTAACAGCGGATGCACGCAAATATTTCTCTGCAAAGCTCCAAGAACAGACGTTATTACAGTAATAAAGTAGACTCTATTCCATTCATTGTTACATGATGGAATAGAGTTTTTTTACGTAATAAAATAGGCTTTTACTCTAAGTTGATCCGTTTACGGCAAAAGCAAGATAAAATTGTTGCTACAACAGCTAATCCAATTGTAATAACAGCCAAAGTGATGGATAGAACATTCAAAGTCGTGGATAGAACCCCCGAAACAGTGGATAGAACATCCAAAGTGACGGATAGAACACAATGCTCAGAATCATTGTCGTATTGCCATAATCGTGTTTTTCCTAAAAATACAATTGTGTTTTTTAACGGAATTTATTATTATTATAAGATAATTCATTGTAGAAAGAACTTTAGAAAGAGGCGTAATTTAGTGGCAAATAAAGAATTAAAAAGGGGATTAGATGCTCGTCATATCCAAATGATTGCTCTTGGTGGAACTATTGGCGTGGGCCTGTTTATGGGTTCTGCTAGTGCCATTCAATGGACAGGGCCTTCCGTGCTCCTTGCATATGCTATAGCAGGTATTTTTATTTTTTTCATTATGCGAGCAATGGGAGAAATGCTTTATATGGAGCCAAGTACAGGTTCCTTTGCAACGTTTGGCTATAAATATATACACCCATTAGCCGGTTATTTAACGGCATGGAGTAACTGGTTTCAGTGGATCATTGTTGGGATGTCAGAGATTATAGCAGTAGGAACATATATGCAGTACTGGTATCCTGATTTACCAGCATGGATTCCAGGTTTAATTGCAATGGTGATTTTAGGCGTTGCCAACTTCATTTCTGTTAAAACGTTTGGAGAATTTGAGTTTTGGTTTGCCATGATTAAAATTGTGACGATTGTTTTAATGATTGTTGCGGGCTTTGGTCTTATTTTCTTTGGTATTGGTAACGAAGGTGTGGCAATCGGATTATCGAACCTTTGGAATCATGGAGGCTTCTTTACAGGTGGCTGGACAGGCTTCTTCTTTGCGTTATCATTAGTAGTTGCAGCCTATCAAGGCGTTGAGCTTATTGGGATTACGGCAGGAGAAGCGAAAAATCCTCAAAAAACGATTACGAATGCGATTCAAAGTATTATTTGGCGTATTTTAATATTTTATATCGGTGCAATCTTTGTCATCGTAACAGTTTATCCGTGGGATGAATTAGGTACGATTGGTAGCCCATTTGTTGCAACTTTTGCAAAGGTTGGAATTACCGCTGCGGCAGGAATTATTAATTTTGTTGTCATTACAGCAGCAATGTCAGGCTGTAATAGTGGCATTTATAGTGCGGGACGTATGCTGTATACGCTTGCCATGAATGGACAGGCACCTAAATTTTTTGCAAAGCTTTCTAGTAATGGTGTTCCTATTTTCGGCACAGTAGGCGTGTTAGTTGGTTTGGTCATCGGTGTTGTTCTAAGCTACATAGCGCCAAAAAATTTATTTGTATATGTATACAGTGCAAGTGTATTACCGGGGATGATTCCTTGGTTTGTTATTTTAATAAGTCAAATACGATTTAGAAAAATAAAAGGTGAACAACTGTCAAAGCACCCGTTCAAAATGCCCTTTGCACCATTTACAAACTATATAACAATTGCCTTTTTAGTAATGGTCCTAATCGGTATGTGGTTTAATGATGATACTAGAGTTTCACTTATTGTGGGAATTATTTTCTTAGCTCTTGTTATCATTAGCTATTATGTTTTTAGAATTGGAAAAGAACGACGAGTTAATAAATAATGAAATGTTGAAAGGGTGTATTTCATTTATGAGATACATCCTTTTTGCTTTTGTGATAAAGATATTGTCATTTTTGCAAAACGAGGGGTGATTTCCGTTCTGACTGAGCGTTTTGTTGCTGCCGCTTCGCTTTCGCATAGATAAAACATTTGCCGCTGACGCTTCGCTTTCGCGCAGAGCAGAGCTTCCTGGGGGCGTCTGATGAGCTGCTTTTGTTGTTGACGCTTCGCTCTCGCACAGAAAAAATCCACTGCCAGCCTTCACTCCAATCAACCACTTAGCATGTATCCTCAGGCATATCACTCTAATTTATTGTGATAAAATGAAACGACTTTTCTTAACCATTTTGGTTTTCAATACTACAAAAGGGACACTCCATTAATAATTGGATTGTCCCTTTTAACTACTGTTCTTTTCGCATAATAAAGCTTAAATGTCTGCCAGCCTGTTTATCTTGACGGTAAGAAAAACCATCTGGGCTAAGGAATGTACACGTTGAATCAATCGAAATCTGCTTAGAAGGGATACCTGCAAGCTCACATTGCTTTTTCACAGTTTGTTGATTATCGATATGATATTTATTTGTTTGTGCATTGTAATACATAAAATCCTCAGCATAGCCTAGGTTGTGAAATTTTTCATAGACATCTGTATCCACCTCAAATTTCTCCTGACTAAGTGCCATACCGATTTGTACGTGAAAATCTTGTGGATTACATTGTTCATGCTCTATCAAATGTTCGAAAAGCCTTGGTGTGACTTCCTTAACTGTGCCTTGCCAGCCTGAATGTACTACGCCAATAAGACCATTAACTTCATTATAAAAAATGACAGGTACGCAATCTGCTGTAAAACTACATAAAAGTAAATTTGGCTCTAATGTATAAAGTGCATCAGTATTACTAATGGCAGTGTCCATTTGCTCTGCGCCGCGTCCTTTATCAGAAATCGTGACTTTATGGAAATTGGCACTATGTGTTTGTTGAGTGCAAATAAAATTATTCAAGTTACAATGCAATGTAGTTGCCAATTTTTCTCGGTTTTCTAGCACATCAGCTTCATTCACACATGTATGTAGTGCCATATTGTTTTGTTCTAGTTCGATGTCATCCTTTAAGGTAGTGCCTGCGATAAATTGGTCGTTATCAAAATAAATTTTATTTTTCATATCATCACCTCGTCTTACTATATATGATTGCTTAATGAATGTATAGGCGCTTACTCTTAAGATTTTTAAGAGCCTTGAGTATTTTCTACAATTCTTTTGACATAAAGAATTGATTTCTTCACATATAGTAATCGAAGAATGATAATTAGAGGGAAGGAGTTTGTAGATTTGACTCAAGAAAAATTCATACTGATTTCCCAATTCGGCATGTGGCTATTTTGGATTATTACATATATATTAATCATCAAACAAGGAATAAAGGATAAGAGATATGGGATGCCCATGGCCGCAATTTGTGCCAATATTTCATGGGAATTTATTTTTTCATTTATGTATCCGCTAAATGACTTGCAAAGGATCCTTACTTTCCTGTGGTTTCTTTTGGATATCTTCATTTTGATGCAATTTTTACTTTATGGTTATAAGGAGTATAAAAAAATTATTCCGAGAAAGGTATTTTATACATCTTTTTTCATAACACTCGTAGTAAGCTTTCTCACGATTTTAGCGATGATGCATGAATTCAAAGATACGGCAGGCATATATGCCGCGTTTTTCCAAAATCTGATGATGTCAGGGCTTTTTATCGCCTTATTCATTCAAAGAGGGAATTTAAGTGGACAATCAATGGGCATAGCCATTTGTAAAATGATTGGAACTGTGTTAGCAGCAGTTTGCTTCTATTTGTATTTTAGAACACCATTGATTACTATCATTTCGCTTGCAATTTTTATTTATGATTGGATTTATATAGTATTGATCTTTAGGTTTAATGTGAAATATGCAAAATGAAAAAATTGATAAAGGGATGTACCGTGCCCTGCATCTATAAAATGAAAACACTCTACAATGTCACTCAACTTTGTAGAGTGTTTTCATTTTATAAACAAATAAAAATAATGAAATGAAACACACTATCAGCAATACACGAATAAGATGTCTCTGTAGTATGAAGATAGGGAAGGTGTTTTATTTGAAAAAGAAGTGGATAACCACACTATGTATTATTTGTACGATTGGGCTAATTGGCTGTCAGGGGAAATCTGCGGATGAGAAAAAACAAGAACAACAAGTTCAAGAGTCAGAGCATAAAGCTGATGATGTAAAAAAGCCTGTTACCTTTGAACAACAACAAGCAGAGCCAGTCGTTGTTGAAATTGTAGATCCTTCTACACAAGCCATCGTACAAACCATTTCACCGCAAGAAATGGACTATGAACGTGATAGACTATCGTATACAAAACAAATTGAGCAATTAGCAAAAGGTTTAGCGAGAGGGAATGAAAATACAACCGGCTATGATAAGCGTATGATACTTGATAAGCTGGACGATCAAGGAAAAGTAATTAAAGGTAGTCCTTTAACTGTTTTAAAAGAAAGTGAATTAGTAGAGAGAATATTAGAAGCATCAGCAACTGGTGGTACAGTGGAGATGCCTCTATCTGTTACAGAAAGCGGCTATAATTTTGAAGATATTCCATATTTAGAAGACGTGGTTGTGGCATCCTATACAACTTACTTCAATACGCATGATGTAGGAAGAAATAAAAATATTGAACTTTCTGCGAAGGCAATTAATAATGTTATCGTTGGAAGTGGAGATTCTTTCTCCTTTAATACAGTCGTTGGACCTAGGGACGAAGTAAATGGTTATCAGCCTGCACCAGAAATCATCAACAAAAAGGTTGTGATGGGCATTGGGGGAGGTATCTGTCAAACGTCCTCAACCTTATTTAATGCGGTTGATCAAATACCAGTAAAATTTGTTGAACGTCATCACCATTCTTTAGATGTCGGGTACGTTCCAAAAGGAAGAGACGCTACAGTTTCCTATGGTGGCTTAGATTTCAGATTTCAAAATACAACTAACGTACCTTTTTTAATTAAAGCTAGCTATAGTAAAAATTCTCTTACAGTTGAGTTAAGAACAGCGGAAAAATATGTAGAAATCTTGAAAAAGCAATAGTATTGCTCTTTACAAAACGAGGAGTTGATTTCCGTTCCGACTGGGCGCTTGGTTGCTGACGCTTCGCTTTCGCACAGAGCAAAGCTTCCTGGGGGCGACCGATGAGCCGCTTAGGGCAACAGATGTTTTTTTTGTGCGAAAGCGTAGCGGCAGCGGCAACAGCAGGATGTTAGTCACGAAGGCGTTATCACAGGATGTGATGGTTTTAGCCTTCGTTCCTCTATTGCTAATCCCCAAGGAGTCGCCCAGTCTCCACTCCAATCAACCACTTCGCTTAATATGTATCTTCAATCTGTTCCTCTAATAAAATGAAGCTGCAGCAATGTTTTTTATGTGCGAAAGCGGAGCGACAGTGGTATATCTGAACACTTTAAATCATTCCCACTATAATTTTTTCAACAACAAGAGGATCATAGCCATTTTTTAATTGCTATGATCCTCTTAGCTTATATGATATTTAAAATTTCTTGTGGTGTAGCTACTTTGTACTCGGGATCCTCTTGTTGTACAACATCAATAGCATCATATCCCCAACTAACCCAAATAATAGGCACGCCCACTTTTTTGCAGGCTACAATATCTCTTTGTTCATCACCAATGTATATAACTTCTGAAGGTGTAATGCCTGAGTCCTTTAAAAAACTTTTTATCACTTTATCCTTTCCAAAAATACGGTTTGAAGAAAGAACATTTGACACACAATGAATACCGTTCATTTTTAGAAATTCTAAAATGTTCTCCTGTGAATTGGAGGAAATAATAAGGATTTTATAGCCTCTTTGATCAATTTCCGTAAGGACTTCTTTAATACCATCATAAAGGTGAACATCATTTAATGACTGGCGGTACAGGCGATAAAACTGTGGTAAAATCATGGGCAATTTATACATAGGGAAGTCGAATAATTTACTGCGTTCCGCTATAGATAGTTTTTTTAATGATTCGATTTCCTTTAACTCTATTCCTTTAAATTTATACTTTTGCGCAATCGTATTCCAAGCTGATGTAAACACTGCTGTTGAATCAGCCAGTGTTCCATCAAAATCAAAGATAATATATTTCATGACAAACTTTCTCCTTTAATCATCTAATTGTAAAGACGTCTTTTTCTTGAAAATGTTACTGCCTATTTTAAAATAATGACATGATTATACAGAATATGTAACAGCGTATTATAAATGACCCCAGATGAATAATTTTTTTTCGAATGGGTAAATATTTTTTCAGGGTAAAGGGGCTTATGGCAACTTCTTTGGTAAAAATTGTACCGAAAAATGTGTCGAAATCAATAATGAAATTATCTATACAGTTTTTATGTAGTTGAATGGACAAAAAAAGTACCTGTCATCCGTTAGTATTGAGCTGGATGACAGGTACGACTATTATGAAGCATCTTGTGATGTTGTATCTCGTTTTTTTGTTAAATAATATGCATTTACCGAGGAAGTGATAGGAATGATAAGTGCGATTCCAATACCTGCGCAAAATATCATAATAAGTTCAGTGGCAAATACTTTAGAATTAATGATTTCACCAATTGAATAAGATAAATCTTTGAACCAAATGAGCAAGCTTAAATATCCACCAAAGAAAGCGAAAAATAATGTATTTGTATCTGTACCTAAAATGTCCCTTCCAATGCTTAAACCTGATGTAAATAATTTTTTTCTGCTAATTAACGGATTATGATGAAGAATCTCATGCATGGAAGTAGCAATAGAAATGGCAACATCCAAAATTGCTCCAATCGTACTCATAATAATAACGGAAGCTCCAATTTGCACAAAATTGACGCCAATATAAAGAGAAAATATGCTAATCTCTTCAGAGGATTCTTCCCCGAATCCTCGAATCATTGATTTCTCCGTTACAAAAACAATGAATAGTAATAAAATTACAATCGTAATCATTGTAGAAATGAATGCAGTTACTGTTTTACTACTCATTTCATTAATAAAAAATAAGCTAATCCAGCTAATGACGGTACAGGCAATGAGCGTTAATATAATTGGACTATTTTTCTGATTGGTCATTAAAAAGATGGTGATAAAGAGTACTCCAAAGTTTAAAAATAAAGATAGAAAAGATCGTACTCCTTTTTTTCCACCGATAACAATCATCAATATGAATAAAATGGCAGTTAACCATACTAATACATTCATTATTTTGCCCTCTTTCGATTAATGAAAAAAATAGAAGTGTATAAACTGATTGGAATCGTTAAGACAACACCGATTCCACCTGCTAGGGCCCTAGCTAATTCTAATGAAAGATTCATGGAAAGTGTTTGCCCTAATGGATAAGAGTTTTTTAAATATAAAATCAACATAGGGATTGAGCCACAAATATAAACAAAAAACAAAATACTTGTAATCGTTCCCATAATGTCTTTCCCGATGTCCATCCCTGAGGTTTTCAATGCTTGGTCAGATATTTCTTCGTTTTGCTCAAATAAAGCGAACATTGAAGAAGCCATTGTGATGGAGACATCCATTACAGCTCCTAGTGCTCCAATAAATAAGCCAGCCATAAAAATCACTCGATATGGTCGCGTTAAAAATTGCATTTCTTCATATCGAAGCCCATTCTCGGATGTAATCCACAAAACTAAAGCGCTAATCAATATAGAAATAAATGTTCCTATAAGTGTTGCCATTATCGCTGCATATGTTTTTTCATTCAAGCCGTTAATGAGAATTAAAGAAATGACCGTAAATAAAAGAACACATACCCCGCTAATAAATATCAAATTTATATTAGAATTTATATATAAATCCAAAGCGTATGATAATACAAGCGAATTTACAATTAAACTGATGATTGAAAATAATCCTTGTCTTTTACCGACAATTAGCAAAGCAAAAATAAAAATCCACGCCACTATCAAGACAAACTGATCACGTTTCACGTCTAAAATAGCCCCAGTTAAATCTCCATTTTTGTCTGTATTTACTTTAATGGAAACAAATAATTTATTCCCAACATGGTACTCTTGATCAAAAGCCCCAGATGCTGAATACTCATTTGTAAAATGAATAAGCTTACCTTTTTTTTCACCATTTTTTAATACAGCTGTAATTTGCTGAGTATATAAATGATCTTCATTTTCATACATATCTGTTACAGGGTTTGATTCTTTTAATTCCGTTTTTATAACTTCCGCAATTGGACGATCATAAAATGCTTCGTTGTGATAAACGAAAAAAACAGAAGCGATAAAGCAAATTGCGATAAAGGTATAAAATATAAATTTAGATTTTTTTTTCAAGATGTTTTGCAATAAAAAGCCTCCAATGTGAGAAAGGAATCTGATTGTACTTATGCGTTCATTGTTAAAATGGCACGAAAATGACTCACAATATCACTAATTTTTTAATGTCAAGCAGATTTAAAAAATGCCATTATAAAGTAACGTGCTAATTGAATAGAGGTTCCTTAATTATATAGTAGATTTTAGCTTACTTAGTTAGTTTTAGCATAATTAAATTATTGTTATTCATTATGTAAGTGTTTATTAATTTTTTGCTTATGACAAATGGGATGGTACAACATAGCATGTGAAGGAAGCGAAAAAATACAGGAGAAATCGCCATTATTCAGGACGCGATAGTTGAATTGATACTGGCCAGGTTAGGCAGTATTTAGTCAAAAGAGGAATGGTTTGGCATGAAATGTGCTATTCCAGTAATGGAAAAGCAGGGTAAAGGATCGATTTTTAATACTGCTTCATCGGCAGGTATTCGTCCAGAACACAGTATCGCTGTATATTGCGCAAGTAAACATGCGGTAATCGGTTAAACGAAAGGCGCCACGATCGAGTATGCAAATAAAGGTATTCGTATTAATGCTGTGTGTCCAGGCGGCATCGTTACACCATTATTTCAAAGTGTTGGTGAAACACTTGAAAAAACAGGGTACGTACCAGAAGAAATGTCACGTGTATGTATGGGACGCCATGGTGAACCAGAATAAGTTGCAGAAGCGGTCCTATTCTTAGCATCAGATAAAGCAAGCTTCATGGCTGGTGCTGTTGTCTCTGTTGATGGTAGTTTGACTGTATAAATTTATTGTTTTTGTAGCAATTTACAAACGCAACGATAGGCAAACTTGCGAATGTGAAATGAATTATAGAAAAAAATTATAAAGAATTATCTGGATAATAAAATAAATTAGTGTTATCGTAAGAACTAGCTAAATAAAAATATCCTTCAGGGTAGGGTGAAATTCCCAATCGGCGGTGATGAAGAAATTCAAAGTCCGTGAGCGCAAGCTGATTTGGTGCAAATCCAAAACCGACAGTTATAGTCTGGATGGGAGAAGGGTAAAAGTGTGAGCTTTTTAAATTCGCTTGAGTTTATAAGGTGTATTTGAGTATGCTTTTATGTTAACTACTTCCCATATTATAGTCGGGAAGTAGTTTTTGTTTTATTTGGTTAAAAAATTGAATAGCAGTAGTTCTTCGGGGTAGGGTGAAATTCCCAATCGGCGGTGATGAAGAAATTCAAAGTCCGTGAGCGCAAGCTGATTTGGTGCAAATCCAAAACCGACAGTGACAGTCTGGATGGGAGAAGAACGATGAGATGACAGCCTATGGAAAAATATTATATCCATAAGGTTTATTTGTTGACGTCTTATGTATATGAACTCCCAAACCCCTTTATTCTAAGGGGTTTTTTGTTTGAGCGGAAATTATTAAATGAATGAAAGCAGGTGAAAAGATGTTTACAGGAATTGTTGAGGATATTGGCACCGTAAAAACCATGCAAAGCGATCGACAAAGTATGAAAATCACCGTTATTTCAAAGAAAATGGTAGAGGATGTAAAGCTAGGGGACAGTATAGCGGTCAATGGTGTTTGTTTAACAGTGATATATTTTAATGAACAAGAGCTAACGATGGATGTAATGCCTGAAACAGTGAGCGCAACAAATTTACAGCAGCTCGCAGTTGGAGATCCGGTAAATTTAGAACGCGCTATGTCAGCTAATGGACGTTTCGGTGGTCATTTTGTATCCGGACATGTTGACGGGGTAGGGAAAATAGTGCGCAAGCGGCCATTAGCAAATGCAGTCTATATTGATATTGAACTATCGAAGGAGTTAACGAGCTACTGTATTCCAAAGGGCTCCATCACAATTGACGGAACGAGTCTAACACTCTTTCATGTCGAGAAAAACGGTGTCACAGTATCACTGATACCTCACACATACAAGGAAACAATTTTAGGTATGAAAAAAATTGGTGATCTCGTCAATGTAGAAACTGATTTAGTTGGAAAATACATTTTGCATCAACTTAAGTATGGACAGGAACCAACCATTTCAAGAGACTTCTTAGCAAAAAACGGGTTTTAACTTCTTTCAGCGAAGCCAAAACATCTGTACCTGTCGCTACGCTTTCGGTACAAAAAACATCTGCTGAAATAGAGGAACTTAGTCTAAGAACGCCACGTTCTGTGGAAACGGTTGAGTGACCAACGTCATGCTTGCAGGCCTAAGCAATCCGGACGCAATTATGCCGAGGCATAATTGATCTAATAACACTTTAAGAACTGGAGGTGGCGATATTGCTACATTCAATTGAAGAAGCAATAGAGGATTTAAAACAAGGGAAGATGATTATCGTAGTAGATGATGAGGACCGAGAAAACGAAGGGGACTTACTCGCACTTGCGGAATTTATGACCCCAGAAACGATTAACTTTATGGCGACCTATGGAAGAGGTCTTATTTGTACGCCGATTTCACAGGAGCTTGCACAAAAATTAGCATTAAAGCCAATGGTTAGTATTAATACTGATAATCATCAAACGGCATTTACCGTTAGTATAGATCATGTAGACACAACAACTGGAATTAGCGCCTTTGAACGGGCAATGACTATACAAAAAATGCTAAAACCACAGGCAAAAGCTGCGGATTTTCGTAGACCGGGCCATGTATTCCCGTTAATTGCAAAGGACAATGGTGTATTAGAGCGTAGAGGACATACGGAAGCTACAATTGATTTGGCCAAGCTGTGTCATAGTATTCCTGCGGGCATTATTTGTGAAATTATGGGGGACAATGGCAAAATGCTACGCTTTAATGACCTTGTTAAATATGCAGCGCAACATGATTTAAAAATGATTTCAATTGAAGCATTGGCCACTTATCGTCTTAAACAAATAATGGAAGAAAACACACAGACAATATAAAGGATCATCAACAAAAGTTTGGAATGACATTTGTTAAAACGTACTTTATGTATATAAGTTGATTGGAGTGGAGACTGGGCGACTCCTTGAGGATTAGCGGATAGAGGAACGAAGGCTAAAACCATCACGTCCTGTGATAACTCGTGATCAACATCGTGTTGGCCCGAGAACCTGGAGCGCAAGCGAAGGGGCTCATCGGACGCCCTCAGGAAGCTCTGCTCTGCGCGAAAGCGTAGCGACAGCAATAACAAAGCGCCCAGTCGGAACGGAAATCAACCCCACGTTATGATGATTAGACTAAATAATAAAGGAGAGATTCAAAATGGTTAAAACATTTGAAGCACAATTAATTGGTACGGATTTAAAAATAGCAGTAGTAGTTGGTCGTTTCAACGAATTTATTACAAGCAAATTATTAGACGGTGCATTAGATGGTTTAAAGCGTCATGGTGTGGATGAGAATTCTATCGATGTAGCATGGGTTCCTGGTGCATTTGAAGTGCCATTCATCGCGAAACAGTTAGCTGAAACAAAGAAATATGATGCAATTATTGGATTAGGTACAGTAATCCGTGGCTCAACAACACATTATGATTATGTATGTAATGAATCAGCAAAAGGAATTGCAAATGTGTCACTAACTACAAATGTACCTGTTATTTTTGGCATTGTAACTACAGAAAATATTGAACAAGCGATTGAGCGTGCAGGGACTAAATCAGGAAATAAAGGCTATGATGCAGCAATGTCCGCTATTGAAATGGCAAATTTAAAGAAGATGATTGGATAAATTTTTCCTAATAATAGTATGAAAATTTCGCAGATGAATTATTCTGAAAAAGTATTATAAACATTAAAGTTTTCTTGAATATTTTTTTAGACAATGGGGAAAATATCCGTAAGTGTATTTATGTTATTACTCATAAATGTACTAATTAGGGGCTGGCTCAGTAGGAGTTGATGGATATTTCTTCAATGGAACAAGAATTAAATTTGAAATCTTTGAAGTCACTATTTCAACGCTCTGCTGATGTGATATTCCAAGAGTATTCCTTTCAGCAACATAAAGTACATTTGATAAAATGTGAAGCGATGGTTGATGAGCGGTTACTGCAGACCGTTATTGTGCAACGAGTTCAATCATTATTTACTGCAACAACAGAGGAAATGTTAGAAGAACATATACAAAACAATTTACACGTTCCCCATCTTCAGAAAATAACAAGTAAAGATGAAGCTATTACAAGAGTTTATAAAGGACATGTTTTACTTTATTTTGAAGATATGAATTTGTTATATTCAAGCTATATCGCTAAAAAACCGAATCGAGAGCCTAAAGAAACAACCCTTGAATTAGTTGTCAAAGGTCCGAGAGATGATTTTATTGAGGATGTTTTTATCAATATTGCTTTATTACGAAAACGGATTCCTACTAATTCATTAAGTGTTGAGACATATGAACTTGGTAAACGATCCAAAACAACTGTAGCTGTACTTTATTTTGAAGATATCGTCAATCAAAAAATGCTTGAGCAAATAAAACTACAGCTGCAACGAATTGATACGGATGTTGTATTTAGTGGGGATTTATTGATGGAGAGAATTGAGCAAAGTGCAAAAATTCTACCTAGACACGATTATACTGGACGCCCTGATTTTGCTGTACAAGCTTTAAGTAGAGGACGCATTATCATTATAGTTGATGGAGTATCATATGCCATCATTACCCCGGCTAATTCAATGTTACTTTTTAAATCCGGTGAGGATAATGAGTATCCGATTATTGTAAGTTCTATGGAGCGTATACTACGAATAATAGCTATCTTAATAAGTATACTTTTACCAGGTTTTTGGCTTGCATTAACGACCCACCATCAAGAACAACTGCCATTCATCCTATTGGCAACTGTCGTTGAATCAAGAATGGGACTCCCATTTCCAACTACTCTTGAAATATTAATGATGCTTTTTATGTTCGAATTATTTCGAGAAGCAAATATTCATCTACCCAATGTTATCAGTGGTTCAATAAGTGTTGTCGGGGGATTAATTATTGGAGATGCAGCTATTAAATCGGGTGTTACGAGCGCTTCCATGATTGTAGTTATAGCTACTTCAAGTATTGCAGCCTATACACTTGTCAATCAGTCCATCGTAACAGCGATGAGCATTCTCAGGGTAATCATCATTTTAGCATCTGCCTTTTTAGGATTATTTGGATTCTTCATTTCGGTGTTTTTCATACTTCTTTATACCGCAAACTTACGAGTATTAGGTGTTCCGTACTTAAGTATGGGCGCAGATTTAGATTGGACGGACATTAAAAGATCTTTAGTTCGCTTATCTCCTGCAGGTTATCGTACGCGACCCAAATTCTTAAATGTACAGGATGAGACAAAGACATCGAGTAGGAAAAAATAAATATTTAGAATGTAGAGATCAGGCTTTTATAGGCCTGATCTTTTTATTTCTTGACCTTATATTTACTTGAAGCTTTAAGATGAATATAGAAAACCAATTACAGTAGGTAAGGAGAGAAAAGTGATGAGATCTTATGAAGAATTAATCGTAAAAGTTATAAATGTAAGGGGCAGTTACTATCAAATTGGGCTTCAGCAAAGTAAAGAACTACTGTCAACTTCTCATCCAATACAGAATGAATCTCTGAATTTTATAAATGTCCAAATGGCAAAACAACTACTACAATTTCATTCCCCTAGTCTTTTGCAAGAAATGGAAGGATTGGCCGTTGGATTAGCTCAAACGCTGGATTCTGTCATTGATATATATAGTGGCTATAATATTACCTTTCCTGAAATGGGCTGTACATCTTTTGTGCTAGATGGAAATTATATTAGAAACTATGATTTTAGTCCAACATTGTATGATGCAAGACTTGTATTTTCTAATCCAATGAATGGATATGCAAGTGTTGGATTTAGCCAACAAATTATCGGTAGACTTGATGGGATGAATGAATATGGGCTAGTTGTCGGTCTGCATTTTGTCAACAATGATTACCATGGTGAGGGCTTTATCGCTTCAACGATTGTCCGAATATTATTAGAGCAATGTAAAAATATTGAAGAAGCACTTAAATTAATTACAGAACTCCCACATGGTTATTGTTACAATTACTCAATGACAGATCAAAGCGGACAATCTATAGTAGTAGAAGCTTCTCCACATAAGCAGGAATTAAGATATGAAAATCCGTTAATTTGTACGAATCATTTTCAAACAACGAGTATGAAAGAGAAAAATAAGAAAAACATTCAAGGGTCCGTCAATCGAAAACATTTTATAAATAATTTAATTGAAAAAAATTTGACTACAATGGCTGCTTATCGACATTTTAATAATGGAAATTCTCCGTTATTTTTTAAGCACTATCAACAATACTTTGGCACATTACATACTGTAGTTTATTCGCCAAAGCTTCTAGAAGTTATCGTTGGAATAGGGGAGGACGCAGAACCGATAACAATTTCTTTTAAAGATTATTTGAACGAAGCTCTAACGCTTCCTAAAAGGCTAAAAGGTTGGATTGATTTAAACTACAAAGATGGAATGGAATAAGCAATATATAATAAGGAGGGGGCATGATAAAAATTCTTCTCCTTTTTAGTTTACTTTCTAGAGAAGGATTATTAAACTAATGGTTGCGACTGGAACGATGTTTCGCTCGAAAAATAAAAATTGTTTTAGCATTTTATCAGTTCCAG
This sequence comes from Lysinibacillus sp. RC46, assembly GCF_041262385.1. Taxonomy (NCBI): domain Bacteria; kingdom Bacillati; phylum Bacillota; class Bacilli; order Caryophanales; family Bacillaceae; genus Lysinibacillus; species Lysinibacillus sp. RC46. Next base: position 34,642 of record NZ_JBGCCF010000038.1, read on the forward strand.
ACAGACTTCTCCAACGTCAATAATGGGAAGGAGATAGCCCAAAAAAGTAAGTGGCGATAAATGTGGGTTGGTAATAGTCAAAACTCTCTTGGGATGATAAGATAAGAACGAATATTGTTATTTAGAGAGGCGAAGAATCCTGAATCGTATGCATTTACCCAAGCTGATTCCGGAAGTAATTATGCTGAGGCATAATTGAACAACCATAAAAAAGAAGATTACAATAATGGATTGAAATCATTTCCCCAGTGGAGAGTATGACATGATGTTAACTTCGGCAAAGATTTTCGTATTTGCGAAAGCCAAGCCCAACTAAATTAAGGCATTATTCATGTCTATAGATAAGGAAGTACCAGTTTGTATGAAAACACGAAAAATAAAACTAATTTTAATACTATCAACTCTCTTATTAGTACTGTTTACAAGTTTAAACATCTTTACATCTTATATAAAAATGAAAAAGACAGTAGAAGAATCAATAGCGAACCAAAGTCTGAAAGCGGCTATTTCTATCGCATCTACTATTGATGTAGAGGCGTACAAACAATTTTTAGATAACCCCGAGGAAAATGAGTATTATTGGCAAATAAGAAGCTACTTAAACGATGCAAGAGTAAAAATAGGTGCTTTATTTGTTTATACATTAGATATTGAAAATCCAAAGGTATCCAAAGCAATGATTATGGGTTTACCAAGTGAAGTTAAAGGCTTTTATATCGGAATGGACTGTACAGTACCCGAGACACAAGTGCAAAAAGCTTATAATGGAGAAACATTTATAACAGATGTAATACAAGATTCTATATATGGCTCCTACTTAACTGTTGGTGCACCGATTAAGGATGAAACAGGGGCGGTTATTGCATACATAGGAATTGATATTAGTGCAGACACATTAAATGACATTAAGGGAAAAGTGATCGAAGACAATCTTTTAGTCTTTATTTTTAATGGTGTACTTATTTTAATCGTGATTGGCTCAGTTTTCTTCTTACAGAGATGGTATCAAAAAGAAGTGGCGGAGGAAGTTGAAGCGACAGAAGATACATATCAAGCAGAAATTAAAACTTTAATCACTTCCGTGTCCTCTTTAAGACATGATTTCACAAATCACATACAAGTACTGCATGGATTTCTGCAATTAGACAAACCTGATCAGGCCAAACAATATTTATATTCACTATCCAAAGAGGTTCAGGCTATTAAGTCACTCAAATTAAATATTGATCATCCTGGCTTGGCGATCTTATTACAAACGAAAAAACTAACTGCACAAAATCATAATATTGATATGGATTTTTCAGTATCACAGGATGCATTTAATAAAATTAAAACAACAGATTTAATCAAAATCTTGTCGAATTTAATAGATAATGCGATTGATGCGGCAAATGAATTATCGGATGAGCAACGTAAAATAACAATTTGCTGTAAAGCTGATGACAAGCAATATGAATTTAAGGTTACAAATACTGGACCAAATATTGTAGAAGCAGGGCAAATATTCAAGCAAGGATTTTCTACTAAAAAACTAGAAACTGGTAAAATAAGAGGCCAGGGCTTGTTTATTGTGAATGAAATTGTTAATAAGTACGACGGTCAAATTTCTATCGATTCATCAAAACATTTAGAGACAACAGCAATAGTAACCATTCCAATAAAGTAAATTTCCAAACTAAAAGTCAATTGTTAAAGTAATGCAAATAAAGCCGTCGGATTGGACGGCTTTATTTGCAATTATTACACGCACGCATTTCTAAGCAACACTCTCTAAATAGTCTTTATGTTCCTCCTCAATCTTTGATAAAAATTTAGTAATTGCTCTAATTGAATCTTCTCCTTCTAGCTGTGTTCCTAATTCATCCGCCATCCGTTTTAAAACATAATCCTCAAACTCAGTATAATCTTTGAACGGCTCCAAGCCCTTAGATGGATCTTTATGTTCATTCGTCATATGCATATATTCCTTTATAGCATTATCTTCTTGATATCTTCTAGAATCACTAAAGTCGTGAATAGAACCCTCGAAATGATGGCTAGAACGCTCCAAGTCGTGGATAGAACCTTTGGAATGATGGATAGAACGTCCGAAGTCGTGAATAGAACCTTTGGAATGATGGATAGAACGCCCCAAATCGTGGATAGAACGTCCGAAATCATGGATTGAACGCCTCAAATCGTGGATAGAACCTTCGAAAAGATGGATAGAACGTCCGAAGTCATGGATAGAACCTTTGGAATGATGGATAGAACGCCCAAAATCGTGGATAGAACCTTCGAAAAGATGGATAGAACGCCCCAAATCGTGGATAGAACCTTCAAAAAGATGGATAGAACGCCCCAAATCGTGGATAGAACCTTCGAAAAGATGGATAGAACGCCCCGAGTCGTGGATAGAACCCTCAAAAAGATGGATAGAACGCCCCAAGTCGTGGATAGAACCTTCGAAAAGATGGATAGAACGTCCGAAGTCATGGATAGAACCTTTGGAATGATGGATAGAACGCCCCAAGTCGTGGATAGTTTATTCGGAATGATGGATAGAACGCCCCAAATCGTGGATAGAACCTTCGAAATGATGGATAGAACATCCGAAATCATGGATAGAACGTCCGAAATCATGGATAGAATCTCTGAATTAATGGAAAGAACCTCCGAAGTGACGGATTGCTCCTCCGAAATGATCGCTGGAATCACTAAAGTCGTGTATTTCATTTTATTGTAATAAGGCTCTTAAAAGTTGTTTGCATTCAAAATTTAATAATAAAATTGTGTAATTCTTGTTGAACTAACACATTCGTTGACCTTTTAGGTAAATAACCTTAAAACGGAATTGACCTAATAGGTTAATCATGTTTCTTATAAAGGAGTGACGAATGTTGACAAAGTTATTAGATTTAGACTCTCAAAGAAGGAACGCAATTCTAAATGCAGCGTTAAAAGAATTTTCATCACAGGGGTATGACAACGCTTCAACAAATGTAATAGCAAAAGAAGCCGGAATTTCTAAAGCCCTTATGTTCCACTATGTCAGTAGCAAGCAGGAGCTATTTCTTGTTGTGTATGATTACTTCTCTGACCTAATTAAAAAAGAATATTTTGAATTGATGAATTATGATACGAAAGATATTTTTGACAGATTGCGTCAATCATATCTTTTGCAAATTAAACTATCGGAAAAGTCCCCTTGGATTTTAGAGTTTAATAAACTTTCAGGAACTACTAATTCCAACGAGGTTAATGAGGAACTTGAAAATAGAACAAACAAAGAACATTCAAGCTGTTATCCTAAATTATTTGATGAAATAGATGAAGATAAGTTTAGAAAAGGGTTGGATATAGAAAAGTGCAAGCAGTTTATACTTTGGTCTAATATTGGATTTACTAATGAAATATTAGATGATATTAGAAATTCAGAATCGCAGTCTTTAAACTATGAACTCGTTGTTGAAAAACTTGATGGATATTTTGATGAACTTAGAAAAGTATTCTACAAAATTAAATGAATAAGGGGTTGGGAAATGTGCGTTCAACACGAAAAAAACGGTTGACTGCACGTGTCTGTATTGTACTGGGACTTCCCCTTGTAGCACTAGTCATTTTCAATAATGTAGGTAAAGAATCGACGGGGGAGGGATATGAGATGATTGATGCGCGTGAGCCGATAATTGTAGAGTTTCCTTTGAGAGGAGAATGGCACTCTCCTAACACTCCAGGTACAAAAATTCCGAGTCACGGCACAAACAAATTAGCATCAAGATATGCTTATGACTTTATACAAGTGGATTGGGAAAGAAAGGGCTGGCCCGCCTATCGCGTTAGTTTGGCGCATTATCTACTTTTTGGGGTCCCCTTAGATGAATATTATTGTTGGGGGCAAGAGGTATATGCTCCTTGCGATGGGGTTATTGTCCAAGCAGAGGATGGTTATAAAGAACGACCACGAACAAAATTGCTTTCAGATATGTCTAACGCTTATAAAAATGCTCATTATTTTGACCCGAAGAAAGACGACATACAATCAGTTGCTGGCAACTACATCATTATAGAATGTGGCGACAATGTATATGCTGCATTAGTCCATCTTCAAACAGGGGCAATTCAGGTTTCAGTTGGTCAGAGTGTAAAAAAAGGTGAAGTAATTGCTAGAGTTGGTCATTCAGGTAACTCCTTTGCTCCGCATTTGCATTTTCAACTTATGGATAGTAGTGACATCACTACTGCACACGGATTGCCTTTTGCTTTTGAACAATACGAATTATTTAAAAATGGCAAATGGGAAAAAGTAAATAATGGAATTCCAACAAATAAGGATAGAATAAGATTTCAAAAATCTGATGAATAGGATTAAATTAAAACTGCATAAGAGGTACCGTCAGGAAAATGGGCTTAGCGTTGTAAATTCGCATTTTCCTGACGGTACCCATATAACAAAGTTTCCCCCTTACGGCAAACGGCTAAATAGGGAGTTTTAGCGGCGAAGTAAAGGGGTTTAGTGGCTAAAGTGGGAGTTTTAGCGGCGAAGTAAAGGGGTTTAGCGGCTAAAATAGAAGTTCATCCGGCGAAATAAAGGAATTGCAGACTAAATTAGCTGCTCTACTGGTGAAGTAACTCATTCACTATGTGAAAAGCATTTTCAACTTTCATTTTTACATTTTTTGAGCAATTCATTTCATATATTAATAATAATCAAAATGGTACTCTATTAAGAGGAGATGAAATATTTGGATAAATCAATCCTTTCTTTATTGAAAAAGGGTGGATTTGTTTTGTATGCGAGGCATGGCCAAGCAACTGTCGGGGTAGATCAGCTAAATTTAAATTTTCAAGATTGTTATACTCAAAGAAATTTGTCTGAAGTTGGGCGAAGGGAGGCAATTTACTTTGGACAAATGCTTCGCTATTTACAAATCCCGATCAGTTCACCGATTGTCGTAAGTCCTTTTTGTCGTACAATTGAAACGGCACAGCTCGCATTTCCTTATTCCTATATCCAAATTGATCCACTTGGATATGAAATTTATAAATTGGGTGGAAACATTCCAATCGTTGAAAAAACAAATATATTATCAAATCTACAATCGATGTTAGAAAGAGAGCCACCACAGGGTACGAATCAAGTGATTGTTGCCCATAGCTTTCCCGAAGGTGTTGGATTAGGGAATATTTCTAATATGGGAATGGTTATTATTAAGCCAAAAGGTCCTGGAAATGGGTATGAAATAATAAAAAAATTAACTTTAGAAGATCTACCACTTTTAGGTAGTAGCTCTAATTAAGCTAGGGATGGGAGAAAAGTATGGACATAAAAACGGTCTCACAATGCACTTTAGAGGAAACTTTAAAAACTTGGAATAAAGGCTTTGAGGGGTATTTTGTACAAATAGAAATGAATGAAGAGATGTTTTTAAACCGACTCGTTGGAGAAGGACTATCGCCAGAGCTTTCAATTGTCGCATTTGATCATAATAATCCTGTGGGTATTGTATTAAATGGCTTCAGACAAATAAATGGTAAGAAAACCTCATGGAATGGCGGAACAGGTATCTCTCCAGACTATCGTGGTAAAGGTGTTTCTCGTGTTTTAATGGAAGAAACAACCGCCATCTATGAAAGAGAGAAGGTGGAGGTTGCAACGCTTGAAGCTATAAAAGAGAATAAAGTAGCAATTGCGTTATATGAGAAGTATGGCTATACAATTACTAATCAATTGTTATTTTTAAGTGGCGAATATGAAGCAAAAGTAGAGGGGCAAGTCGCAATTCATGTGGAAACAATTCGGCCAGAACAGCTTCCATATTTATCTTTTTATCAGGAAGATGTTCCTTGGCAATGTAGCTGGCAAAGTAATAAACAAGGTGAAGCTAAAGTTTTTTACAACGAGAATAATGAAGCGCTTGGCTATATGTTATATAAAATAGTATGGGATCAGGATGGAGCCATTAACCACATAGTACTTTATCAATTAGAGTTATTGGAGAATGGCAATGTGGAACATATTCCACACTTTATCGCAAGCATTACAAATCATAAAGTAAATTTAGCCACAGTTAACTTTTTAGCAAGCAATCCGGCGGCGAGCTATTTGATGGAAAATGGGCTTGAGGTTAAGACAGAGCAAGTGCAAATGAAAAAATATGTTTGCGAGATGAGTAGAGAAAATTAGGGATGGTTTAAAAGTCAACGTTAGGCTGGAGAAAGTGGAACAGAGATTTTTTCCAATCATTGCTGACATTAATGGGCAACAACTACTTTATACGGTTTTACTTGAGGGCTAGTTTTAACAGGTTGTCAACATTCAAGAATTCCAGTATACTAATCCGATAAAGAATGTAAATAAAGGATGAATTTTAATGACGTTTGAAGAGATATTACCACGCTTAAAAGCGGGAGAAAAAGTAATTCGTAAAGGTTGGGGCGGTGCCGAATTGTATGTGAAGCTTGTTGGACAAAGCGAACATGATGGCGAGGCTTTGAATCCTTATTTTTTAATTAATGTACGTGGTGAGGGTTATACAATGTTCACACCGACAGTTTGTGATTTATTAGCGGAAGATTGGGTAATTGTCAATTAATCGAAAGAGCCATCTCAAATGAGGTGGTTTCTTTGTTTTTTGGGGAGAGATATATATGAAGTTTGAAGAATATAACGGTAAAACGGTATTTGTAACGGGGGCTGCTTCAGGTATTGGTCAAGCCCAAGCTATTGCATTTTTAGAAAATGGGGCGAGTGTATTCGGGTTTGATTTAGATGAGCAAGGGTTAGTAAATCTACATAACCAATTTCCTGAACTATTTGCCTATACAGTAGGTAGTGTATGTAATAAGAACGATGTAGAGCACGCATTTGAAGCTGCGATTTCTATATTTAAGCAAGTAGATATTTTATTAAATACCGCAGGCGTTTTAGATGGCTTTGCTAAAACGCTTGATACAGATGAGGCGCTTTGGGATAAAATTATGAATACCAATGTAAAAGGTACTTATTTTGTGACAAATACGATATTACCCCATATGGTTAAACGAAAATCTGGAACAATCGTTAATATGGCATCTATTGCTGGACTTGTTGCCGGCGGTGGAGGTGCGGCATATACAGCGTCTAAACATGCAATTGTTGGCTATACGAAGCAGTTAGACTTAGATTATTGTCGTGCAGGAATTCGTGCCAACGCCATTGCACCGGGAGCCATTCAAACACCGATGAACAAAGCGGATTTTGAAGGTGACGGTGCAATTGCAAAATGGGTCGCCGATGAAACGCCTGCTGGACGCTGGGCTCAACCAAGTGAAGTGGCAAGTTTAACACTTTATTTAGCAAGTTCAGCAGCTGATTATATTCATGGAGCTGTTATGCCGATTGATGGCGGCTGGCTGACGAAATAGTATTGTTCTATAAGATATTCTTCTGCTATAATACGCAAGTAAGCAAAAATTTAGCTTGCACTGCGGCACTTCAGATAGGGCAAAAGCTCTCTTCCTTTGGCCGTAGTTATTACTAAAATAGCGGATGTGCTATTTTACAAAGGAGAATAAAATTGAATACATCTATTGTAAAAGATTCTAGCCGTACTTCTGTAACCGAACTTACAAAGACGGCACTTGTTGCAGCTTTATATGTGGCTGTAACTGTTTTATTGTCAGTTATTAGTTTTGGGGCAGTTCAACTACGCTTATCGGAGATGTTTAACTACCTGGCCCTATACAATAAGCGCTATATGTTAGCAGTGACTCTAGGAGTAGTACTCGCAAATTTCATGTCACCAACGTGGATATTAGATGTACCTATTGGTGGAATTGCGACATTTCTCGTTTTAATTCTTTGCCGAAAAGTAACGAAAAATATAACAAATGATATTGTGAAGATGGTTATTACTGCATTGATTTTTGCTATATCAATGTTCACCGTTGCAGGACAATTAACAATTCTCTATGATCTTCCGTTTTGGGCAACCTGGTTTACAGTAGGTGTTGGAGAATTGCTATCCATGACTGTTGGTGGTATGACTATTTATTTATTAAATAAAAAAATTGATTTGACGAAATAAATTGAAGAGAAAGCAAGTCATCATTAAAAGGTGACTTGCTTTTTTGATTTTATAAGAGAAACTGGCCTGTAATTAGTTGTGGTATGAACATTTTGGGAAGCCTCACTCGCTCAATAAATCCTTTTCTACTTTATCAGATTTAATTAATCCCCCTCACTTCCTCATTTCACTAACACGAATTATCGGCTAACCAACATTGACAGGAAGACTATCGCTAATTGATCCCACAAGCCAGCACCGTGAGCGAGATTATTACCAACACGATCAACTAGTTTGTAATGTTCTTGCCTCGTTGCCTATAAGTGTTGCACCACGAACATTTCCATTCCAAAAAGATAAGCTCCCATAACCATGAAATTTCTGTATTTAAATAAAATCTATATGAGAAATCAAAAATTGATTATATTTAACATCTTCTTACACCAAACTAATGGAAAGGCTTAGGAAGGTGATGGAATGAAGCAAAAGCAATATAGTGCAGGGGATATAGTTTTCATTTTTTATCAACATCCATCTATTCAGCAAGTAGTAAACATACAGGAAGCGGCAGTGGTGAACAATCCTGATAATCCAAATGAACTGGGGCTACTTCTCTTTGATTCGTATTATCCACTAACAAACGATATGTTAATATTTACTAGCGAAATGGATGCTGAGCAAGCTTATCACCAATATTTTCATTGATAGAGGCTTACAATAAGTAGTTCATTAGCATTGATTTTCCTACATTAAAAAGTGCATTTTCAACACTATAATGAGAGAAGACGTAATAAGTTTTCTCTCTAAATCTTATTCTATAACTAACTGCGTTATATATGGTTCAATATATCTGCTATCTAATCCATCCGGTAAATTTAATAGTGAGAAATATTGCATTGTCTCTGATTCTTTATAATCAATAACTAAATTGCCTTTAACATTTCTTGTATAATAGACTGCCGTAACTGAGTAAAATTCATCCCCATTCGGAACTTTAAGATAATACTCTGGACCAGAAAAAATATCTAATAACTTTAGGTCCGCTATAACCAATCCTGTTTCTTCTAACACTTCTCTTTTTGCGGTATCTTCTAAGCTTTCTCCTAATTCCATTAAACCACCTGGAAGACCCCAACCTCCATCGTATCTTTTTTGTAATAACACTTCATTTGCGTTATTAAGAATTAATACAACTGAACCAGGTAAAATGATGGGTTGGTGTCCTACATATTGTCTTAAAAATTTATAATATTCCATAGTTACACTCATTTCTTTAATTGTTTTTATACTTATATATATGAATTATCTAAATAACAAAAAAATCCTCCTTTAATTTGTATAATCCCAATCTTGGTGGTAACGCTAACAGTGATAGGAATGAAGAAGGGGAGAATACAATATGGACTCATTTCAACCGAATTGTTGGTCGGAGCATGAAGAACTTAAGGTTGTTATGCTTTGTGCACCTTCAAAATTAGATGTACCAGATTTAACAATAGCTGAAAATGTAGGATGGGATGCTACTGTTAATCATGTTAAAGCAATGGAGAATTTTATGGAATTTAAGACAACACTAGAAAATGCGGGTGTCCATGTTATTGATTATTCGAAAGAGCTAACAACTGATCAGAAAACAGTAAGTGAGCAGCTTATTAATAGATACTTTGTACGCGATCTTGCCTGTGTTATAGGAAATAGTATTTTCCTTGGAGAGGCAGGTAGTTCGCTAAGGCGTCCAGAGTATCCACATGCACACTCATTATTAGAAAAGTGGTTTCCAGAAAAAAATTTAAAAGTTAAACAACCTTCGACTGCTTTAGAATGTGGAGACGTGCTGATTTTAAATAAAGATGCCGTACTTATTAATATTGGGATGAGAACAACATTAGAGGCTGTGGAAAGTATCAAGGATCGTATCTTCCAAGAAGGATTTTCGGAAATTGCGATCATTGATTTGCCAAGACGCTCCGATACACTTCATTTAGATATGAATTGTAATGTGACGAACGCTAATCTGCTAATAGCTAAAAACTTTATGCGTTATTTTCCTGTTCATGTATTCACAGCTGAAACAAATCGTTTTGAAATGACTGAGCAATTTTTAAATCACCATGGCTTTGACGTTTACTGGCTTGAAAAATATAACACAATCCCTGATATTAATTTTATCAATCTTAATCCCGAAACACTGTTAATTAGTAAGCAAGCAACGAAGCAGCAATGGACGAAGCATCCACTATTGCAAAAGAAGAATTTGATAGAAATTGATGTCACAGAGCTTGAAAAAGGCGGTGGTGGCATTCGTTGCATGACATTGCCATTGTTAAGAAAGTAGCAAAAAGGCAGGAGGGTTGATCAAAATGACATCTAAAACAAGAAAAGGGAGGTTGTCTTGGTGGCAGCTTTCTCTTCTCGGTATAGGTTGTACACTAGGAACAGGATTTTTTCTTGGGACAAGTATGGCCATTCATAAAAGTGGTCCTGCTGTTGTGATTCCTTTTTTGTTAGCGGCAATTGCTACGTATATTGTCTATGATGCTCTTGTTAAGATGTCAGTTGATAATCCAGATAAAGGTTCATTCCGTACTTATGCAAAGCAAGCTTTTGGCAATTGGGCAGGATTTAGTAATGGCTGGATTTACTTGATTTCTGAGATGCTCATTATGGGTAGCCAATTGACGGCGCTTGGTATTTTCACAAAACTGTGGTTTCCAACGCTTCCATTATGGGTTGCTGCGTCTATTTATGCTGCACTTGGATTAGCTGTTATTCTTACGGGTATGAAGGGCTTTGAAAAATTTCAAAATATTTTTGGTGCGTTAAAGGCAGCAGCGGTTGTGATGTTTATTATAGTAGCGGTTGTCTTACTAATAAAAGGATTTAATTCGGAATCAACGACACTCGATTCACTGCATGCAAATTATGAAGAATTTTTCTCACAAGGTGTGAAAGGACTATGGCTTGGGCTGCTATATGCCTTTTATGCATTTGGTGGGATTGAAGTTATGGGATTAATGGTCATTGATTTAAAAAATCCTAAAGAAGCACCGAAAGCTGGAAAAGTCATGATTATTACTATAACTGTCATTTTTATAATGGCTATTATGCTTGCTTTGACGCTTGTTTCTTGGAAGGACTTTAATATTGAGGAAAGCCCATTTATTACAGCGCTTAATGGCTATCACATTCCTTTTTTTGCAGACATTTTTAATGGCGTGTTAATTATTGCAGGTTTTTCAACAATGGTCGCCTCTTTATATGCGGTTATAACGATTCTCATTACATTGGCAGAGGATCATGATGCTCCAACGGCTTTGGCGAAAAAAGGGAAGATGAAGATTCCATTTCCTGCATTTCTTTTTTTAGCTAGTGGTTTAATCATCACTATTGTTATAGGCTTTCTTATGCCAGAAAAGATTTTTGAATATTTGGTTACAGCGGCAGGCTTAATGCTAATTTATAACTGGCTCTTTATATTAGTGACATATAGAAAGCTAATGGAGCTGTCAAAGTGGGAGCATGTGAAGAATAGTATCGGGATGTTGCTCATTGTAGTGACGGTGTCTGGGACGTTAGGGGAAAAAACAAGCAGACTCGGTTTTTTCGTGAGCCTGCTTTTTATCATCATCATAGGAATTGCGACTTGGATTGTCATGAAAAGGCAAAAACACGGTAAGCATGTTTAACTTCTTTCAGCGGGTGTCCAAACATCTGTACCTGTCGCTACGCTTTCGCGCAAAAAACATCATGCTGCTGACGCTTCGCTTTCGCGCAAAAAACATCTGTTGGCCCAAAGCCTCCGGCGGATGGCACGGAATCGGAAAGGAGTGCTTTGTGCTAGCACAAAGCCAATTCAGACACAATAATACCGAGGCATAATTGATTATTGTTCTTTGTTCTGCAGAGAATGTTGCATTCGTAAAAAAGGACATTTCGATGCACTACTATTATCATCACTTAAAAAATACTGCTTCCATTCATAACTACCTTCTTGCCCATACCATTTTAAATCACTATGAGCTGGAATAGCATCGTATTCGTTAATACGTTGACGAATAAGCTTCTTTAACTTTCGACCAAAGACAGTAGAGTCGTTCATTTCTTCAAATATCCAGCGTGGCTGAAAGGCCATTAATAAAGTAGAAAAATTACGACTCTTGCGCAATTTATGTGCGGGCGTTGCACAAGACACAAAATAAGGCTCACCGTTAAAACAAAATTCCCATTCATGCTGCGCTGGATCGGTTGGAATTTCCTTTGGCCAATCGATATCATCGAATTTAGTCAAATTGTTTAAAACAGACCAAAATAAATTTCTGTAATCTTCAACATCGAAATTTTTATGCATATCATTAGGGGTTTTGAAGAAAATGGTATGTGTTGTATATTTACCAAACGTTTTAGCGCACTTATCATATTCCTTTAAGCATCGTGCTAACGTCTTTATCGATTGCTCCTCTCGTGGATCTCCGATAAAACTATAGCGAAGCTCGTTCGATAAAAAACCTTTTCTAGCTGGAATACAGGGAAACGTATTTACTTCATCTGCAACCATGGCAGCGAAGTCGGTATATGCTGACTGTTGCCATAATGGAAGTGTTACAAAATGTTCTTCTATCCACTTCCTGTCTAACACCGCTACTTCCACTTATGTCTCCTCCTTCTATACATCCTTATACTATTAAAGAAAAAGCAAATGGGTGACGATGTATAGGCATTAATGATCTATAAATGGAAAAAGCAAAGGGGATCCCCACGAAGTAGTTCAAATTTTATTTATAGAAAAAATGATTAATGATAAGATAAAGTTCTGACAATTAAAAATTACATATAGCTCGATCATTAAGGTCAGATAAAACGAAGGGATGAGGGGCAAATGAATTCATCTAATATAAAATTAACAAATCGTATGCTAAGAATCTTCAAGAATGCAGAAAAAGAAGCTACCTCTTCACAACATAAAGTGTTACAGCCTATTCATTTTTTACTTGCTTCTTTAAAAGAAAAAGAGGGGGTCCTTGGCGAAATTGTATTAAAATGTACTATAGATGAAGCTTCTATAAGAAATTTGGTTAATGAACTTAATCCAAAATCAGACAAGAAGGTTACGAGCCATACTTTATTTAATGTTCCAATAACAAATGATGTTTTAACAGTATTGGAACAAGCCACTTGTTATATGCAAAACTATAACCAGGTTTATATAAATGAAGGACACTTACTTAAAGCAATAATAAAGGCGAATATGCTTGAGGAATTCGTTTCAGAAAAAGACAAGAAAATGATTTTAAAACTTGGTACGACTTCGCGGGATATGGTTGCTCATCTTCACAATTACAATTTCCCAGATTTGATTTATAGTAATATTCGTAGAGTCAATCGCGATGATAAAAACAAGCTAATTCATTTTGTAGAAAGTCATTTTTCGCAAGAGTGGTCAGAAACAATTAAAAGTGCATTTTTAAGTACTGCGCCTTCCATCTATGTAGCTTTTGATAGTAAGGGAGATCTTATTGGATTTGCTGGATTTGACGTTTATCAAAATAAAAAATGTTATTTTGGCCCAATGGGTGTAGCGAAATCTAATCGAGTAAAGGGGATAGGATATTCCCTCCTCCATCATTGTTTAAAAGATATGCACGAAATTGGATATGAATATGCAATTATAGGAGGAGCAGGTCCAATTGAATTTTATGAAAAAGCTTGTCATGCTGTTGTCATTCCTGCTTCCAACATTTAAGCCCAGTGGTGATATGTCAACCATAAAAAACATCGGAATTGGAAATTCTTAAGCTACCAAGCATCTAAAAAACTGTTTTTAAGCGTACTCAAA
>NZ_JBGCCF010000039.1:0-47541 GCF_041262385.1 Lysinibacillus sp. RC46
GTTGTTCGACTTCACCCGTGGAACCAGTACTAGTCCCTTCACCATTTCCAGACTCTTTTGGTGTTTCAGGTTGTTCTCCTACACCTGTGGAACCAGTACTAGTCCCTTCACCATTTCCAGGTTCTTTTGGTGTTTCAGGTTGTTCGACTTCACCCGTGGAACCAGTACTAGTCCCTTCACCATTTCCAGACTCTTTTGGTGTTTCAGGTTGTTCTCCTACACCTGTGGAACCAATACCATCATCTTTTCCAGATTCAGCTGCAGGTGCTACAGGTTGTTCTTGCTCTACTGCAAACACTGAAATCGGTGATAATACCGTTTGGAATACGAGTAGCATTAAGATCATTGCTATGTTTAATTTTTTTAATTTCTTCATGTTTCTCTCCTTTTCTAAGTTCAGAGGGATACCTGTTGGTATTTGCTGACGACGTTGCATCCTTTCTGCATGTTGCAAAAGTATGCCACAAACAATAGGTTGGTCTCTCTTTCCTTCTATTCAGATGTCGTCATACATTCTATTAAGTACTCACGAGTAGGTATTCATGATGACTTATGTATGTTCGATGTACAATTCGAATGTATACATAGTACTTTTGTGACACCTTTAATAATCGACCTCACCCCCCTTAGGGTTTTAGGCTCATTATATAAGATGATACTAAACAATTTCTAAACAATCACGGACTTTCTATTTAAAAAATTCTAAAAAATTCTATATTATTTCCACTTTTTTCATCTTTATACACGACAAAAAAACAGTGAAAATAACTCAATTAGAGTACTTTCACTGTTTTTCACTATTTGTATGTTGAAATACTATTTAATTTAATTATTTTATATACACATTTTTATACATAAAAAAAATTTTTTAATTTTTCCCTTTTCCTTGAAGTAAGGCTAATATTTTCTTCTTAATATCGGAATGGGTACTGTTGTATTCTAAGAAATCTAGAGGGAAATAGACTTTATGATCTCGCTTCATGCGGCCAGAAATAGAATCAACAATAATAGATTCACGCGATAGCTCTCGTAGCTCTCCATTTTTCATTTCTAAGAAAATAGGAACACGCACTTCTTCCTCTCCAGGTCGATAAAAGTCATAAGGTAAATCTGCCGTCGTATCGTGGACAAGGTAATATTCTGGATTTAAATCAGCTTGCTTGAAGAGTTCTTGGAGTTTTTGATATTTATCTAGCTCTACACCTGGGTCTAAATCGATGTATTGAAATAACTTTCGATTAACAAAACGGCGGCTTAAGTCACTTAGTATAGCATCTTCCTCTTGCATCCAAAGCTGAAAATATGTAAAAAGAATACTTTCATCTAATGCAAGATAATCCTCAAGGGTAATTGAGTTGCGGAAAAACGCTAAGAAGTGTGTAGGCTCGTGCTTAAATTTGTAGCCTGCCAAGCTTAGTTGTTTAGCTCGTTTTAAAATATTATTTAAAACAACCTCTGCACTGCGAGATACTGGGTGGAAATAAATCTGTAAATACATTTGATAGCGGCTCATTATATAATCCTCTACCGCATGCATGCCCGTCGTCTTAATAACGACCTGATTTTTTCGTGGACGCATCACTCTTAAAATACGTTCCATATCAAAATGACCATAGCTTACACCAGTGAAATAAGCATCACGCTGTAAGTAATCCATACGATCTGCGTCTATTTGGCTCGATATTAAACTGACGACCTGCTTATTCGGATATGTTTTTTCAATTACCTGTGATACTTTCTCTGGAAAATCAGCTGATACTTTTTTTAATACTGCATTCACTTCTGTATCGCCGAGCAAAATTTGTCTTGTATAAAATTCATGATCAAGCTCAAAGACATTTTCAAAAGCGTGTGAAAATGGTCCATGCCCTAAATCGTGTAATAGGGCTGCACAAAGCACAAGCAGTCGTTCATCCTCATCCCATTCAGGACGACCTGCAAATATATCATCTACTATGCGGCGTACAATTTCGTAAACGCCAAGCGAGTGACTAAAGCGGCTATGCTCCGCTCCATGGAATACTAAAAATGTTGTACCGAGCTGGCGAATTCGTCGTAATCGCTGAAATTCTTTCGTGCCAACTAGATCCCAAATCGCTTGATCCCGTACATGCACATAGCGATGCACTGGATCCTTGAATACTTTTTCCTCTTGTAATTTAGCTTTTGCATAATGTGTCAATTGTACAGCACCCCCGTTTCCTATTTGTTCTATTATATGCGATAAATATAGGACTAGCATACATATTTCCTTTTAATTATAGAGACTATCAACCTAACTCGCTGTATTCTCGTCTTAATTTAGGATTCTATTGACCTAATTTCCATGCTCATCACCATAACGTGGGGGTTGATTTCCGTTCCAACTGGGCGCTTTCCTGGGAGTCTAACCGTCGCTTTGGCTCTTCTTTCCGTCACCTCGATGACTTTCCGTCGCTCTGATGATTTTATCCGTCGCTCCAGCTCTTCTTTCCGTCACCTCGATGGCCTTCCGTCGCTCTGATGATTTTATCCGTCGCTCCAGCTCTTCTTTCCGTCACCTCGATGGCCTTCCGTCGCTCTGATGATTTTATCCGTCGCTCTGGCTCTTCTTTCCGTCGTTTCGATGAGTCTTTCCGTCGCTCTGGTTCTTCCTTCCGTCACCACAGAGTCTTTCCGTCGCTCTGATGATTTTATCCGTCGCTTCGATGAGTCTTTCCGTCGCTCTGGCTCTTCTTTCCGTCACTTCGATGATCTTTCCGTTGCTTCAATGATTCTATCCTTCGCTTCAACTCTTCTATCCGTCGCTATATTAAAAATGCAGAAAAAACAAAAACTATCTCCAACTAGACTAGTGAAGATAGCTTTTTGTTTTACTTATTTTTTTAACTTTGCTAAAACCTTTTCCATTAGTTCTTCTTCCGTTAATGCAGCAACAGGACGGCTATTTACAAAGGTAAATGTTTTTTTACGTCCTGGGCCACAATAAGAATGACAGCCAATTTCGATGGTTGCATCAGGATCGATTTCCTTTAATTTTGGAATTAACGTTTTTAAGTTAACGGCCTGACATTCATCGCAAACTTTAAATTCGTTTGCCATTTTGTCAACAACCCTTTCTATATAGTATTTTTTTAATCAAAAAATCAAAAATTCGTCTCTATTGAACGTATGACTTTCACATAGTTAAGTATGTAGCATACGTACAAACCTACATCGGGTATTGTATCGCATTTTTCCCCTTGTATTCAAGCATAATAATTCCTTTCACATAGATGAATAAAAGGTTAAAAGATTGGTCATGCTAGTTGTAAATAAAAGTTCCAAATAAAGGTGGGAGGATTTTAATATGAGTAAAGTAAGACAAGATGCTTGGTTAGAAGAAAACGATGAATTATTAGCAGAGGCGGTTATTCGCCATGTGACGGAAGGTAGTACACAATTAAATGCCTTTGAAGAAGCTGGTGATGCTTTAAATCGTACTGCTGCTGCATGTGGTTTTCGTTGGAATGCTGTTGTTCGTAAAGAATATGAGGAACAATTATCAGAAGCCAAAAAGGAAAGAAAAGAAAGAATGCGAGTGTTAGGAGCTCCAGCAAGACGCCGTGCTTCTAGTATGTTTACAGTTAATAGTAGTGCTGCAGAGGGTAAATCGATTCCTCTATCTGCATTAAATCTTGATATTGTTATAGCCTATTTACTACGTTTACAACACTCTGGTGAAATAGGTAATGAGTCTTCAAAATGGAGACAACTAGTACACGTAACATCTGAGAAAAATAAAAAACTAGAGAAGACAATTACACAGCTAGAAGAGGAAAATAGAGCTATTCGAAAAGATTACGAGCAATTTGTTCAAATTATGAACCGTGCTAGACGACTAGTAACACTAGATGAAGAGGAAGAACGAATTGCACCTGTTTTCAAAATGGAGAAAAACGGAAATCTTGTTGTAAGTAGCACTTATACACAAGAAAATGGCGATGCGCTTAATTAGCAGCATCGCTTTTTTCTTTGAACATGGCACCCTTACTGATTATGCTTCACTTTGGTTCAAGCATTTTCTTATTCCGATCTAAAACACGTTGTAAATAAAACGCATATAGCGTCAATTCTTCATCATGAAAAGATTCAGCTCGAATGTCTTCTGCCATGTTGTGAAGAAGCTGCTGTAAACGAATAACAACGACTTCCACTGTTAATGATGCATCAATTAGTTCAGATAATGACGCCATCACATCAGGGACAATGTTTGGATACGTAAATTTTGTTTCCTCACCCTTTAGACTTTCCTCATAAAAGTCACGAATGAGTGCAGCTCGATCTGAACCGCTTCCTTCAATACATAAATAAATTTGCACTGCTACCCCTTGACGTAAGCGTCTCTGAGAAATACCAGCAAATTTCTTTCCTGCAATACTTAAATCATAGGAACCTGGACAATAGGAGCCTACAATTTCATAGGCTTCAATTTGATCCGCTACTTCAGGGAACAAGCCTTTTACTAGAGCTACCATGACATCATAGCCATCATTAATGCTTAGCGCTTCCGTTTGTTCAGATAAAACAATAGAAATATTCAGTACACCTTCATCAAGCACCACTGCTAATCCGCCTGAATTGCGTATAATAGGATCGTAGCCACGTTCTTTGAGCAAGTCCATGCCCCGCTGCACATATGGTAAACGGTGATCCTGAATACCAAGCACAACCGATGCATCATGTACCCATGTACGAATAGTTGGTGGAGAGGCTAATTGCCCAACTAACTGACATAAAGTATCGTCTGTTGCAAAGGATTCAAGTGGCGATCTTTGCTTTGCGCTAATGGATTGATCGTAAAAACGCCAAATCGGCTGTTGTAAAATACTTTTCATGATTGGAGCTCCTCTATCTACATCTATTCTCTTTAGAATACATTATCTATAGAAGGTGTCAAATTCGTGAAATGCCATCATGAACTTAGGGAATTTGTACAAACTATGATAAACTAAAATTTGAATGGTATTCACTTATAAAGGAGTGTTTTTAATAATGAATGAAGCAGCAATTACTTTAGATGGTTGGTACGCTTTACATGATTTCCGCTCAATTGACTGGGCTTCATGGAAACTAGTTTCTGCTGAGGAACGCCAAGCAGCAGTAGAAGAATTCATTGCATATTTAGAAAAATTAAACGAGGCTGATATCGCTAAAACAGGTGCTCATGCATTTTACGCAATCGTTGGTCAAAAAGCTGACTTTATGATTATGACATTACGTGAAACAATGGATGAGCTACAAGAGCTTGAAGCTGAATTCAATAAATTAGCGATCGCTGATTTTACTATTCCTACATATTCGTATGTATCTGTAGTAGAGCTTTCTAACTATTTAGCCGGTGATTCAGACGAAGATCCTTACCAAAATCCACATGTGCGTGCTCGTCTATATCCTGAACTTCCACGTGCTAAACATGTATGCTTCTATCCAATGGATAAGCGTCGTCAAGGCAATGACAACTGGTATATGCTTTCAATGGATGAACGCAAATCTCTAATGCGTTCTCACGGTATGATTGGTCGTGGCTATGCAGGTAAAGTTAAACAAATCATTACTGGTTCTGTTGGCTTCGACGATCACGAATGGGGCGTAACACTATTCGCAGATGACGTACTACAATTCAAAAAATTAGTTTATGAAATGCGTTTTGATGAAGTTTCAGCTCGCTACGGTGAGTTCGGTGCATTCTTCGTTGGAAACCTTCTTGATAACGAAAAACTTGTGAAATTCTTAACTGTCTAAAATGCTTTTAAATATAAAAATGCGAGTCCATAGTAGCGGACTCGCATTTTTTAATATTCATTTTCTTCGCTGTTCTCTGATTCCAATATTAAAATAATTGTATGAATAAAAAAGCCAGTTAGAATCATAAGAAAAACTAAATACCAATTATAAGGTTGATGATAGTATTCTGCTATACCAACGGCCATGAATGCACTTATGATAATTGCTACAAACGTACCAAAACTATGCATTATAACACTCCTTCATGAAAGCAAAAAATAATTTTCCACTTTAGTATGTCACAATTTGTTTTTAATATACTTGCAAAACATTAGATTTCATCTATTTAATCAAAAAAAATTAACAAAAAATAAGAAAGTGTCACCACAACGATGACACTTTCTTATTTTCATACCTCAAGACCTTTCATCCTTAACCTTCAAAATTAGTATGATTGTATGGATGAAAAATCCTACTACAATTATTAATATAAAGAGATACCAATGGAGTGGCTGTCCGTAAAAACTCCCTACTAAAAATGCCAGCACAGCACTCAACAAAATGCCTACCCAAACACCAATCTCCATACCCTATCACCTCACATGTATTCAATACACATGCAATTTCCTATCTCACATTCCCGATTATATTTTCTATCTCCATTTACCCATTTTTGCAAAATTTAGGATCATCACCATAACGTGGGGTTGATTTCCGTTCCGGCTAGGCTGTTTCCTGAGGACGTTGGGGCAAAAAATGTTTTCTGTGTGAAAGCGTAGCGCAGCAACAGAATGCTCATCACAAGGCGTTACCACGGGACGTGATGCTATTTGCCTTCGTTTCCCTACCCTTTTGCGCTTCGGGTCTTATCTGTGACGCTGTTTCCCAAGGAGCTCATCCTCACTCCAATCAACTTATATATGGCATACGTTTGGTGTTGAATATCTAAATTTTTAAAATCTGGCCCTCTTTTACAGACTACTCGTTATTACTAATATATGCTTAGCATTTTTAAATTGTGAATTTCTTTCGATCAACTATGCCTCGGCATAGTTGTTGCTGTCGCTTCGCTTTCGCACAGATAAACAATGCGCTCGGAGGCTTTGTTTTCTGTGCGAAAGCGTAGTGTTAACGCAGCGGCAGCAACAAGATGTTGGTCACTCAGTCATTGCCACAGGACGTGGCGTTCTTAGACTGAGTTCCTCTATTTCAGCAGGTGTTTTGGCATCCACTGAAAAGTAACTTAGCCCCGTATTCATCTCCCCGCCTATAGTGGTGGGAGACATCTGTACCTGTCGCTTCGCTTTCGGTCAAAAGACATCTGCTGAAAAAAGTTAAAATTGAACATGTCTACAATACCATCATGCATATACTGTCTGCGAGGAGGAGTGAAAATCGCCGTTATAAAGACGAATGATGCACAAACAGCCATGTTAGCAAAGCTTATGCGCTCTGAGGCAGAAGGTGAAGGAAATTTAGGTATGCTGATGGTCGGCAATGTTGGCGTCAATCGTGTACGAGCCGATTGTTTAGATTTTACGGATGTTCGTACAATTGAACAAATGGTTTTTCAGCGTCCTGGGGGCTTTGAAGCGACACAAAAAGGCTACTTTTATCAACGAGCACGTGATCAAGATCTTCGATTAGCGAAGAGAGTTATTCAAGGCGAAAGATTCCATCCGGCGACTCGTTCGCTATGGTTTTTCAGACCTGAGGGAGATTGTCCAGCGCAATGGTATGGTCAGTGGAACACGGGAAGATTCAAAGCACATTGCTTCTTCTCGCCAACCGAAGAAGATTGTCCTCAAATCTAAAAGAAAGAAGGTTGATAACTTATGATGCCTTATTATTGGACACCGACAACGCAACAACAAATGCCTCCACAGGTAATGCCTCCACAGACGACTGGAGCACGACCACCTGGACGGGAGCAATCGTATATTGAAAATATTTTCCGTTTGAATCGCGGAAAACCTGGTACTTTCCATTTTTCCTTCGAGCATGCGGTAGAGCAAGGGAAAAACACGAAAACTGTGCGAGGCGTTGTAGAAGCTGCTGGTCGAGATCATGTTATTTTACGTGAACTCAAATCGAATCATCGTTTCCTATTCCCAATGATTTACTTTGATTTTGCTGAGTATGATGAAGAAATGGCTTATTTTAACCAAAATCCATAAGAAATAAGCTATTCAAAAATTCATATTTTCTTATATGGTAAAATCCCGCTCCTCTATATGCGAATAAAATAAGTACAGAATCGGTTTGCTCCTTCGCTCCGTTTTACTCACGCTTCGTCGCATTGCAAGTTCCGCTAGACTGCCAATTGGGTCTGGTGTTCTTGCTTGCATTGCAAATATTTTCGTATGTAACGAGGAATCTGCATGGATATTTACCATTAGATCAAAAGAATTGGCATGTTAGGATACCTCCTAGCATGCCAATTTTTATTTACTATTGGTTTTCTTGTAAAAACTGCAATGTTGCTTTTCCTAATGTTTTAGCAGCAATCAACATTGCACGTTCATCAAAGTCAAAGCGTGCATGATGGTGAGGATATGCTACTTCCCATTCTGGCTTTTTAGCACCTGTGAAGAAAAATGTTCCTGGTACATTCTCTAAATAATACGCAAAGTCCTCACCAATCATAAATGGTGGGCACGTTATTATATTTTCTACTCCAGGTATATCTGCTGCAAGTTGTGCAATAAATTCTGTTTCTTTCACATGATTATACACAGGTGGATAGCCTCTTGTATAACGATAGTCATAACTTGCACCGAATGCCAAACAAGTGGCATTTAAAATGGCCTCAAGTTCTTGCTCCATTTGTTTACGTACCTGCTCTTCAAAAGTACGGACTGTTCCAGCTAATACTACCCGTTCGGCAATAACATTGAAAGGATTAATCGCCTCCAAATGACCAATCGTTAAGACGGCTGATTTTAATGGATCAATACGTCGAGATATAATTTGCTGTGCATTAACTACAAACTGTGACGCAAGTGTAACTGCATCTATAGAATGATGAGGCTCCGCACCGTGACCACCTTTGCCATGAATCGTAATTTCCACTTTATCCGCAGCAGCCATAATTGCTCCATCTCTCACCAATATATCCCCTAACGGTGTTGGTGCCCATAAATGTGTACCGAAAATAACATCTACTCCATCTAAACAGCCATCTTCAATCATAGGCTTTGCTCCACCTGGTGCCATTTCTTCTGCATGCTGATGAATAAATACCACATTGCCCGCAATATCATCCTTTATAGCATTAAGTGCTTTAGCAAGCCCTAATAATGTTGCAGTATGACCATCATGTCCACATGCATGCATTTTACCATCCACTTTTGATTTATAAGGGACGTCATTTTCCTCCTGAATTGCCAATGCATCAAAATCAGCGCGCAGTGCCACTGTTTTACCTGGCTTCCCTCCGCGTAAAGTAGCAACAACACCACGTTCACCTACATGCTCACGAACCTCATGTCCTAATGCTCGATGAAAAGCAGCTACATAGGCTGGTGTTTCCACTTCCTCAAAGGATAATTCCGGGTATTCATGTAAATGACGACGAATCGCTACCATTTCATCATAGTTATTATCTAGTAAAGTAAAAAGCTTCTCCATATCACAAAACCTCACTTCCTATTTGTCGAACTTATTTGATAATAATAGTGTACTATAAATCCTTACAAAAACAATAGGAATTAAAACTACCTTTCTATTGAAATAATATTGTTGATGAGGAAGGAAAATTCTCTTGAAAGAGGTCTGTAATAAAACAAAAACCCCCTCACACATTGTGCAAAGGAGTAACTTAGAAAGAAAATTTATATTCAATTTTTATCGCGCATGTTTAAGGGCAGCAACTATAATTAGAACCCAGCCAGTTAAAAATAGAACACCACCAATTGGTGTGATGGCACCTAGAACTTTAACGCCGCTAATTGCCAGTACATATAAGCTTCCTGAAAAGAAGACAATACCTAGGTTAAAAAAGATTCCAGCTAAATTTAACTGCTTTACTTCACCTAGTAGTTTCGAGCTCATCAATATGCCAATCACCAGTAAAGCCGTGGCATGAAACATTTGGTACTGAACAGCTGTTTCCCAAATTCCGCGACTATAATCGTCTAGAACCTCTTTTAAAGCATGTGCACCGAATGCACCCAATGCCACTGCTAAAAAGCCATGGAGTGCACCTGTTACGATAAATTTTTTCATGTCATTTTCCCTACCTTTTATCAATTTCACCTTGGCGAATTGTAGCTGACGCTTTGCTTTTGCTACAGAAAACATTTGCCGCTTTCGCGCAGATAAACAATGGTCCGGATTTTGAATTGTGCTTGCACAATTTATTCCTTTCAAAATCTGTGACATCCGCCGGAGGCTTTATCTTCATTCAGTAGGCGTTGGGACACCTACTGAAAAGGAACCACATCCGCATTCATTTAGCCACCTTCAGAGGTGGGAGTCTTCGCTGAATAAAGATAATTAAAAGTCAAAAATTGAATCACCATTTGCTCCGTCTTCTTCTTCAATTTTTGCCGTATATAGGCTTGTTTGCTTTGGCTCTGACACAAGCATTTGTGGCAGATGTTTTGACTGGGCTTTAGAAATGCTATCAGATGAGTCTAATACCACATCACATAATGCTCGGATTGCCGTTAAGGCTTCACGAATTTGTTGTTCGTCTCCTGCATTTTTGACACCAGATAATTGTTTTTCAAGTTGTTGAATAACGGCTTGATAAGGAATCATTGCATTCTCCCACTTTCTGCTTTTGGCACAAATTTTAGACAGTCTGTGCCAGAGGATTGTTTAACGACAACAGATGGTATTTGCTTCGTTTTAAAGCCATATGCTACACAGGCCCGTGGAGTTTGTGGGTCCCACGTTACTTTAAAATATTGACATTTGAAACAATTTACCTTCATCGTCGTTCCTCACTTTCTTCTATTAACTGTAACACGAAATGATGAGTGATGTGCATCAATTTCGCCTTGGTGTAATTGTTGCTGTCGCTTCGCTTTTGCTAAAAAATATTTACTGAATGAAGAAATACGATTTGTGCCAATCTAAGCTAGACTCCAATCAATTGGTTGCTCTCCCCATTCCACTAACTGTGTATTGATCTTGGAGTATGGTTTACTGCCGAAAAAACCTCGATAAGCACTTAGTGGACTTGGATGAGGTGCTTCTAAAATTAAATGTGGTGTTGAGTGTTTACGAATTAATTGTTTTTTACGTTGTGCTGGTTTACCCCACAGCACAAAAATAATTGGTTTATCTCTTGATGCTAATTTATCGATTACAGCATCGGTAAATTGCTCCCATCCTTGTTCTTTATGAGAATTCGCCTGACCTGCTCGAACAGTTAATACTGTGTTCAATAACATTACTCCCTGCTGCGCCCATTTTGTCAATGTTCCATTTTGAGGGATTGGACAGCCAAGATCATCTTGTAACTCTTGTAGCATATTGCGTAGGCTTGGTGGATGTTTAATTCCCGGCATGACCGAAAAGCTTAATCCATGTGCTTGGTTTGGTCCATGATACGGATCCTGACCTAAAATTACGACCTTTACATCTTGATAAGCCGTCGTATTAAATGCATTCATTATGTCATTTATCGGGGGATAAATTGTTTCTGCTGAATATTCATCTGCTACAAATTGACGTAGCTTTGTGTAATATGTCTTTTCTATTTCTTCTGCAAGTATTGCTTGCCAATCATTCAGGAATTCTTGTTTCATTGTAATATAAGCCCCTTCCTCTTCTTACAACGGTACAAAAAAATAATGTTGAATTCAAGTATCCCGTTCAATTATGCCTTGGCATAATTGTAGCTGACGCTTTGCTTTCGCTACAGATAAACAATGCGTCCAGATCGGCTTTGTGCTTAGACCTGCAGATGTTTTTTGTGCGGAAGCGCAGTGCTAACGTAGCGGCAGCGACAGATGTTTTTTGCGCGAAAGCGTAGCGGCAACAGCAACGATGCAGGTCAGTTAGCCTTTATCGCATGGATACAATGGTTTTAGGCTAACATCCTTATGAACTCCTTTCCGATTCTGTGACATCCGCCAGAGGCTTTAACTTCTTTCAGATGAAGAGTGAGAAAAACCCACATCCATCTCACCGTCTTTAGAGATAGGAGACTTCTACTGAAAGAAGTTAAACTGACCTTCTAAAAATATCTAACTCTGACTATTTTTATAACATCAGAATAAGACTATACTAGATGGTAATTTTAAAACTTTCATCTATAAAGGAGATATTCCACATGGCTCTTAAAAAAACTTTAACGATTGCTGGTTCAGATACATCAGGTGGCGCAGGTATGCAAGCTGATCTTAAAACATTTCAGGAGCACGGCACATATGGCATGGTGGCATTAACAGTTGTCGTAACAATGGATCCAAACGGTTGGACTCATAACGTAACGCCATTACCAACAGAGCTTTTACAAAAACAAATCGATACTGCTCTTTCAACAGGCATTGATGCCGTAAAGACCGGTATGCTATCAACAGAAGAAATTATTCGTATCGCAGGTGATGCTATCGCAAAATCTGGTACGGAAAATGTTATCATTGACCCTGTAATGGTATGTAAGGGAGAAGATGAAGTATTGAATCCTGGCAATACAGATGCCATGATTCAACATCTTTTACCATTGGCTGCAGTTACAACACCTAACCTATTTGAGGCTGGCCAATTAGCTGGAACTGGAACACCAAAAACTATCGAGGAAATGAAAATAGCCGCTCGTAAAATTCACGACCTTGGTGCCAAAGCCGTTGTGATTAAAGGTGGAAAAGCGTTAGCTACTGAAAAAGCAACTGACTTATTCTTCGACGGCGAAAAATTCTACTTATTAGAATCTGAAAAAGTAGCTTCTACTTATAACCACGGGGCTGGCTGTACATTTGCTGCTTCCGTAACAGCAAACCTCGCGAACGGTCTTTCAGTACAAGAGGCTGTAATTGAAGCAAAAGAATTCGTTTCTGCTGCAATCGCTCACGGTTGGGCATTAAATGACTATGTAGGACCAGTTATGCATGGTGCAAAATCTCGTTTTGGCGCACCACAAGTAACAGTGACAGAAATTTAAAAGCGAAAAGAGACTGGGACATAACTAGCTGATATCCAGACAAAGAGAAATCGATGTCATTCGATTTCTCTTTTTTCTTGGATTTATTGAGAAATCTATAAACGCTTTGTGCGCTTGTTTCGATACTTTTCGTTCAGAACGTAGTTTTTCAATTTTTTGAT
Source organism: Lysinibacillus sp. RC46 (assembly GCF_041262385.1). Taxonomy (NCBI): domain Bacteria; kingdom Bacillati; phylum Bacillota; class Bacilli; order Caryophanales; family Bacillaceae; genus Lysinibacillus; species Lysinibacillus sp. RC46. Next base: position 13,024 of record NZ_JBGCCF010000039.1, read on the forward strand.
CATACGCTTGTACTTTTTCAACTAATGGAATACTGCCATTTTTGCTCCAAAAGAAAAAAGCGATTTCTCGTTATGAAAAATCACCAAATAATCTCCTTTTACTATTTCTAAAAGTTAACTTTTATTTCTTTTAAAGAATTCTTTTGCTTCTTCTATTTGCTTACTTGGTAAAGTGCGTAGTAATTCTTGTTCTAACCATGCTATTGTCTTATTCCGTAAATAATTTCGCATTTGTTCTTCAGCCTCAAGCATTACAATATTAATAGTACAGTTCGATTAACTCGAACAAGATTCACACTCTTTGTCTGTGTCTTGATAAGCAAAGTTTGCTTTAATATTCCTACACTGAAATATTGGCTTTTCACCTTCAACAGCTCGTACAACATCCCAAAACGAAATATCTTCTGGTTTCTTATTAAGACGATAACCTCCTTTTACGCCAGGTACTGAACTTACAATCCCTTCCTTAGACAACTTACCTAAAACTTTTGAGAGATAGGTTTCTGATAACCCTTGAAATTCTTATCCCAATGCTTTCACTTGGTGGTACATCTATTAAATAAACAAGACTGTGTAGGGCATATTCAACCATGACACTATATTTCATTATTCACCGGGTCGTTATACAGGCAAGTGGTTCACTCTATACAAATGACGATTGGTATACTGAAGTGGAATATTCCTATAAGTACCTTAAATCAATGTTTAATTTTCTTGGGATAGAAGATTTTAAAATCCTGCGTGTCCAAGGAACAGCATTATTGAATACAGAAGATATTTTACAAAACGCACTTAATGATTCGGACCAATTATCCGTTGAATTAGCTCATAAATAACGAAAAGGCATCTGATTAGTTTCAGATGCCTCTTTTACATATAGTAGTTCTCCATCATTTCGAGCCGATAATCCCATGGATCGTTCATCGAAATGAATTGAGCCAATGCCTTACTTTCCTTTTTACGATCTGCACGCGCCTTTGCTCGTTCAGATGCCGTTTCATGTAGTTTTGTTTCCTCTACTGTTTCTGGAATAACAGATGGAACTGGGGCTGGTTTATTATTTTCATCTAATGCAACAAAGGTTAATAAGGCTGTTGCCGCTACCTTACGTTCTCCCGTTTTCAAATTCTCAGAAATGACCTTGACGAAAACTTCCATTGAAGATGTCCCTGTCCACGTTACATAAGATTCGAAATAGACAGAATCGGTCGGGCGTATTGGATGCAGGAAGTCTACAGAATCCGTTGAGGCTGTCACACAATCTCTACGACTATGCTTAGCAGCAGAAATTGAAGCTACTTGATCGATGTCACTCATTAATCGACCGCCAAACAGTGTATTATGATTGTTAATATCATTCGGAAAAACTCGACTTGTACGCATAACTCTAGAATCTTTACAATATTTAAAGTTTTTGTTCACATCTATTCCCCCTAAAAACAACTGTTTATTTCTACTATATTGCTCTATTTTTCCATAAAAATCAAATAAATTATTTGAAAATTAAGAATTTTTATTTCAGCTGTCGTTTTTTATTAATTCTCTGGACAAGATACGCTACTACTTCATATGCCATATATTAGCTGTATACGGGAGGGAGAAAAATGGCAAGACGTAGACAACAACAAGACCCAAACGGAGAAGGGAATTTCCTAGCTGGTCAAGAAGCAGGTCTCCTAGGTGAAGATACAGGTACCCAAAGTGGAGATATAACCTCTACCAAAGTAGAATTAATATCTTCAATGGTTTTGACAATAGGGTATTCACTAGCAACCCTCTCCACCATTTTAGCATTGCAGGAAGAAGAGGCAAATGAACAAGCAAGAACATCCGACGCGCAAAATCAAAGTGTACAATTTAGACAAATGCATAAGCATCTATCACATCTCAACAATCGTCTAGATTCCATTGAACGAAAACTCAACCGATATTAACAAATACATACCCCCACAAAAACCGCTAATTATAAAAAGCCGCAATTCTCCGTCATAAAAGAGAATCGCGGCTTTTTTTACTATACTATGATAATGAACTTTCAGTCTTCTTCCCTTTTTTACAGCTATACATATCAATGCTGAAGGAATGTCATCTATTGTACCAAGATAGAATTCGTTATTACCTAGTTTAAAATTCCCTTCAACATCAAGCGCTGCCTTTCCGTCAGTTAAGGAAGAAATCATGGTCAGTATCTTTTCATTTGTGAAACCGTATACAATACAAAACGACACATTTTGTACAAAATTGCTTTCACACTCATTATATTGATATATTTCTATAATTTTTTCAAGGATATTGCTTGAAAATCTTCATAGATTAAAAGATGCAATCAATTAAAAGAGCTTTATTACTTCTCCATACTCTTCTGTTGTGAATACTCTAGAGTTTGTAATAAAATGCATATTTTCAACACTATCTAAAGAAAAACTTGCACCTCTGCCCTCAATCGCATGAATAATCAATTGCGTATGCTTAAAATATTCATATTGCGCTCTATGAATGTAAAAAGGAACGTCGCCTATTGTACCAAGATAGATATCGTTTTCACCAATTTTAAAATCTCCTTCTACATAACACATCGGTGCAGAGCCATCACAGCAACCTCCAGATTGATAAAACATGATAGCGCCATGCTGACTCTTAATTAACTCTATTAAATTTAAAGCCTCTTTTGTTGCAATCACTCGTTCTACCATGTTGTTATTCATCCTTTGGTATTAGAAAAATCCTTGTGCTTCTTTTTTGTAGCTCACTAAAAGACATTTAGTTTGTTGGTAGTGATCTAACATCATTGCGTGGTTTTCACGACCGATACCTGAAAGTTTGAATCCACCAAATGCAGCACCCGCTGGATATTGATGATAAGTGTTTGTCCACACACGACCAGCTTGAATAGCTCGACCTGCACGGTAAGCGATGTCACCAGAACGTGACCAAACACCAGCACCTAAACCATATTCTGTATCATTTGCAATTTCCATAGCTTCATCGAAATCTTTGAATGTAGTCACGCCAAGCACTGGACCAAAGATTTCTTCTTGGAAGATTCGCATTTTATTGTGACCTTTGAAAACTGTTGGTTTAATGTAGTTACCTCCTGCAAGGTCGCCTTCAAGAATATTTTCTTCTCCGCCTATTAAGCACTCAGCACCTTCTTCTTTCCCAAGTTTTAAGTAAGAAAGGATTTTTTGTTTTTGTTCGTTAGAAGCTTGAGCACCCATCATGACTTCTGTATCTAATGGATTACCAATTTTAATAGCTTTTACGCGTTCTAATGCAAGTTCAATGAATTTATCGTAAATGGATTCTTGAACAAGTGCACGTGAAGGACAAGTACAAATTTCACCTGAGTTTAATGCGAACATCACAAAGCCCTCAATTGCTTTATTTAAATATTCATCATCTGAAGCCATTACGTCCTCAAAGAATACGTTTGGTGATTTACCACCTAGCTCTAACGTTACAGGAATAATATTTTCAGTTGCATATTGCATAATTTGGCGACCAACAGCTGTTGAACCAGTAAAAGCAATTTTTGCAATTCTTTTGTTCGTTGCAAGTGGTTTACCAACTTCAACACCAAAGCCGTTTACAATGTTAAGTACGCCTTTTGGTAGAATATCTTGAATTGTTTCAATTAACACTAATAATGAAACTGGCGTTTGCTCAGCTGGTTTCATCACGATACAGTTCCCCGCTGCAAGTGCAGGAGCAATTTTCCAAGCAGCCATTAAGATTGGGAAGTTCCAAGGAATGATTTGGCCAACTACACCTAGTGGCTCTTGGAAGTGGTATGCAACCGTGTCGTTATCTAATTGTGTTGTACGTCCTTCTTGTGCACGGATAACACCTGCAAAATAACGGAAGTGATCAATTGCTAAAGGAATATCTGCTTTTAAAGTTTCGCGAACTGCTTTACCATTATCCCATGTTTCTGCAACAGCAATCATTTCTAAGTTTTCTTCAATGCGATCTGCGATTTTATTTAAAATAGAGGCACGCTCAGTTGCACTTGTTTTACCCCATGCATCTTTTGCTGAGTGTGCTGCATCAAGGGCAAGCTCAATATCTTCAACTGTTGAACGAGCTGCTTTTGTGAAAACTTGACCTGTTACAGGTGTTTTATTTTCAAAGTATTGACCTTTTACTGGAGGAACCCATTCGCCACCGATAAAGTTATCATATTTTTCTTTGAAATTTACTACTGCACCCGGAGTATTAGGATTTGCATATATCATAGTATCAATCTCCCCATATTTTATTTATGAAACCGCATACAAATTATAACGACACAATTTATATTAATCTGTTTCATGTGTCCTATATTGATACATCAAAATAGTTTTTTCAAGGAATTAACACTAATAATAGTGAAAAATAGTTTTTTTAAAATAAAGAAATTTCAGTATTTTATCAATAACATTTATGATTAGTTTGGCAACAAAGTCTTTCGATTTCCCTTTGTCATCTTTTTTAACTATACTTAAAGGAGAAATAATCGAGAGGAGTGTTAAGATGCAAGAAGTACAAGTAAAGACGTTGCAGGAATTATTGAATTCTTTCGCCAACAAAGACGTTTATATTCATCTTGAGACGACAAACGGTTCTTATGCAGCACACTATGATGAGAAATTTTTCAATGCAGGTGCTTTTATTCGCAATGCAAAAATCAACTATGAACTTGCTAAAGTGGTAGATGATTCACCCCATCGTGTCGGATTAAAAATGGCACATGGCTGGGTTTATGCTCAAGGCATCACACATTTTGAATTAGATGATTTAGGCCGTTTATTAATGGCTGGACTAGACTACTCAGGTAAATTGGCGATTGCACTCGAAATTAGCGAAACGCCATTTACTTACTAAGGGGGACAACTTTTTGAATTTACAACCACAACGTCATATTTTAATTGTTTACCCTCACCCAGATGATGAGGCTTTTTCAGTTGCTGGAACAATTGCCTACTATACAAAGAAAATGAATACACCTGTTACATATGCCTGTTTAACTTTAGGCGAAATGGGGCGTAATTTAGGAAATCCTCCTTTTGCAACACGTGAATCTTTGCCAGAAATTCGACGCAAGGAGCTTGTTGCAGCAGCAGAGGCTATGGGAATACAAGATTTACGTATGCTTGGTTTCCGTGATAAAACGATTGAATTTGAAGACGATGAAAAAATGGTAAAGCTTGTTGAAGGTTTAATAGAGGAGTTAATGCCTTCTCTTATCATTACATTCTTACCTGGTTTTGCAGTTCATCCTGACCATGAGGCAACAGCACGTGCTGTAGTAGAAGCTGTTCGTCGTATGCCAAAAGCCGCACGCCCACAAGTGTTAGGCTGTGCCTTTGCAAATGATACAATTGAAAAAAATGGTGAGCCACATGTTGTCAACGATATCAGTGAAATGAAGATGGATAAAATTAAAGCATTACAAGCACACGCATCCCAAACAGCTTGGATGATGCAAGAAACAGAAAAACGTGTTGATGACGGTGAGCCAATGAGTGAAAGCTGGCTTAATATTGAAAAATTCTATATTGTAAATCCTGATCAATATGTAAAATAACAATAAAACGGTTCTGTCCTCTTTCTTCTTTGAGAACAGAACCGTTTTATATTAAGCAACCTTCATTTTTTTTAAGAAATGAATAATGAAAGTAATAGCAAAAATAATAATTAATACAACAAAAAACATATAATGTGGAATGTGAATACCGATGACGCTGGCTAGCATTTTCAGTGCAATAATTCCAATAATAATAAATGCTGTTGCCTCTAATTCTGGTATTTTTTCAATAACGATTAAAAATAAGCCTGCAATAGTTCTCATCATTAAAATACCTAGCATTCCCCCGATTAGCAATATCCAAATTTGATTGGATATCGCAAAAGCAGCAAAAATCGCGTCAATTGAAAAGGCAATATCCATCAGTTCTACAGAAATAACCGTTGCCCAAAACGTTCCAAAAAGACGAACGATCAACCCTGTTTTTTTCATCTCCTTGGCACTATCCGCTTCCCCAATCTGCAGGAAATGAGCGACACATAGCCAACCTAAATACAGGGCTCCTAGCAATTTAATAAACCAAAACTCTACCAAATAAACACCTATTCCAATAAATAAAAATCTGAAAAAATAGGCCCCCAACATACCGTACATTAATGCTCGTTTGCGTTGCTTGTTTGGTAAATGCTTCACTAGCACTGCTAATACGAGAGCGTTATCTGCTGAGAGTAAACCTTCTATTATTACTAGCGTTGATATTAACCCCCAAGATACAGGGTCAGATAAGACCTCTTTCCACATTTCCCAATTGAAAAATTGAATGTATGTAGATAGAATTCCTTGAATGATTTCCAATTACATACCCTCCTACTTGTCCTAAGGTATTCTAGTATATGCTTGACCATTTTCGTTATGAGGAAATGTGTGCATCCTTTATTTCTACAAAAAATTCTCGTAGAAATTTAATTATTCTGCATTTTGTAGTTTCCTAGACGAAATAGACACCGAAAATTTAGAATTTACTAAAAATTAATAACAAAAAGCTTATAATATGTGCTATCATAGATAAATGTTTTATACGTATACGGAGGATGAATATTATGGAAGCTGCTGACACTAGAACTGTGCAGGTAGAAAATATCTTGATTGCACATCATTTCTTAAAAGACGTAGTGGTGCACACGCCGCTACAAAAAAATGACTATTTATCTGAGAAATATGGAGCTAATATTTATTTTAAACGCGAAGATTTACAGCATGTACGCTCATTTAAACTTCGTGGCGCCTATTATAAGATTAAAAAAATTGAAGAAGAGGCTCGTAAAGTTGGCGTCGTTTGCGCGAGTGCGGGTAATCATGCCCAAGGCGTAGCCTACGCCTGTGCACAATTGCAAATTCAAGCAAGTATTTTTATGCCTCAAACAACACCTAAGCAAAAAATTGACCAAGTGCGTATGTTTGGTCGTGAATATGTAGAAATTATTTTAGCTGGCGATACCTTTGATGATTCTGCAGAAAGTGCATTTGCTTACTGTGATGAACACGAAAAAATCTTTATTCACCCATTTGATGATTTTGATGTCATTGCCGGACAAGGAACCGTCGCTGTTGAAATTATGAATGACATGGAGGAACCGATTGATTACGTGTTCGGTAGTATTGGCGGCGGTGGCTTAATGTCAGGTGTTTCTGCCTATGTGAAAAACCTTTCTCCTAACAGTAAAATTATCGGTGTAGAGCCTGCTGGTGCAGGCAGTATGAAGGCTGCATTTGCAGAAGGTGGTGCAGTGGCACTTGATTGGATTGACAAATTCGTAGATGGTGCTGCAGTAAAGTGCGTCGGTAACCACACATATGACGTTTGTCGTCGCTACTTAGACGACATCGTACTAGTACCTGAAGGAAAAGTATGTACAACAATTTTAGATCTTTACAATAAACACGCTATTATCGCAGAGCCTGCTGGAGCATTATCAGTAGCAGCACTCGACTCCTATAAAGAGGAAATTAAAGGGAAATCAGTCGTTATCATCATTAGTGGTGGTAATAATGACATCGGTCGTATGCAGGAGATTAAAGAAAAGTCTTTAATTCACGAAGGCTTACTATACTACTTCATCGTTAGTTTCCCACAGCGTGCAGGTGCGCTTCGCCAATTCCTAACAAGCGTGCTAGGACCAAATGATGACATTACAACTTTCGAATATACAAAGAAAAACAACAAAGAAAGTGGTCCTGCCCTAGTCGGTATCGAGCTTGGCAATCGTGAAGACTACGAAGGATTACTCGCTCGCATGAACGAATTCGGCTTCAAATACAAAGAAGTAAACAACGACATTCAACTATTTGGCTTACTAGTCTAAAATAAAGGGTCACACTTGCTACTGCTAAAGTAAGTGTGGCTTTTTTAGGTTTATCGGGGCACTTTTGAGATTTATCGAGAACTTTTGATTGTTTATCTACCAACTTTTTTATTTATCTACCAACTTTATCGATTTATCTACCAACTTTTTTAATTTATCACCCAACTTTCCAAAAATATCGACATCTACCTTACAGGCGACACTATCTGACCGCACTGATAGTTTCTTCGCTTGCATTTAATCTAACAATTTGGCAGGAATTATATATTTTCTATTTTTATTTTCACCAACCACTTCAAACTTTAACTTTTTCAATAAGTAATGAGCTACTCTCTCTGAGTCAATATCAAAAAAATTACGAAATTGAGCATTAGAAATATTGTTTCCCATCATTAGTTGATAATCCTGTAACGCTACTAGCATCGATTTATTATCTGTTCGTTGACAATTGCTACAACACCATTTCCCAAAGAAATATTGTAAAGCATACTGATACTCACACTGCGAGCATAGCGCTCCTTTTCTTAGTTCACCCCAGTCCATTTCTGGTATCCATTGTGTTGGTTCATGCTTGTTTAAAATGAGTTCAGCGATATGCTTCAAATCTTTTTCACCTAAACAAACTTGTGAATGTCGTAAAAACAGCTGTTCTACCTTTTCTGTTAAACCACTCACATGAATAATCGGTTGCGCAGACAAACTTGACGTCATAATCATGTTCGGATTTGCAGAGACAATCATATAGACAATAGGTATATGATAGCCTGCCTTTTGAAAAATCTGATGCAAAAACCTAGCATGCCGCTTTACTTGATCAAAGGGATTTCTAAAACCATCTATTCTGCCATCAGAAGTAATTCGAATAAATTGATGATTATCTTCCATATATTCTATACGCCCAACGATATTTTTGATTTCCACTATTAAAACAAAATTTCGCGACATAAATAATGTATCAATTTGATGTATCGATCCACCAGCACTCTCAGCCTTAAGCTCTACATCATGCAATAAATAATACGCATGCTCCAAATAGATTTCCCGCCATTCTCGATCTACTCTTTGCTCGCCAACAATGCCTGCCTTTGTTCTTCCTAGCATTTCTTTAAAATAATCATACTTAGCGTGAGATTTAGATAGTCTTCTTTCGATCATTTCTAACACGAGCTGCTTCGATGAAACTTCGCGCTTTTTTAGTAACATAGTTTCACCTCCTTTAGCTAGATTATAATGCACTTTATCGAAAGAGTTTGCCTATTTATCGAGAACTTTTGATTGTTTATCGACCAACTTTTTTAATTTATCTACTAACTTTATCGATTTATCTACCAACTTTTTTAATTTATCTACCAACTTTATCGATTTATCTACCAACTTTTTTAATTTATCACCCAACTCCCAAAAATATCGACATCAAGCGAAAAACGCCCACACATTTTGTATGAGCGTTTTATCATTTATTATCCTAGTAGCGCACGGTCTGAGTTCATTTTCTCTCCGCGAATACGTTCGAACTCTGCCATCAAATCCGGGATGGTTAATTCATGCTTACGATCCTCGCCAACCTCTAAAATAATTTGACCTTTATCCATCATAATCAGTCGATTTCCTAAGTCTAATGCTTGTTGCATATTGTGCGTGACCATCAATGTCGTTAAGTTGTCTTTCTCAACTAAATATTTCGTAATACGTGTGATTAACTCTGCACGAGATGGGTCAAGCGCCGCCGTATGCTCGTCTAGTAATAAAATCGAAGGCTTCGTAAATGTTGCCATTAAAAGAGACAAAGCTTGACGCTCCCCTCCCGAAAGTAAGCCGACTTTTGCAGACAATCGATTTTCAAGATTTAAACCCAACATCTCCAACGATTCCTTGAAAAATTCCCGACGCTTTTTATCAACACCGAAGCGTATGCCTCTACTCTTATTCCGTGAGTAAGCTAATGCTAAATTTTCCTCAATCGTCATTGTTGGTGCTGTGCCAGCCATTGGATCCTGGAATACGCGACCAATATAGTGAGAACGCTTATATTCTGGTAAAGTAGTAACCTCATTCCCATCAATCGAAACCGAGCCGAAGTCTGGTGTTAGTGCGCCAGAGATCATATTCATCATAGTCGATTTACCAGCACCATTACTGCCGATAATTGTGACGAAATCCCCTGGCTTTAAGTGCAAATTAATTTCTGCAAGTGCAATTTTTTCATCAGGCGTACCTTCATTGAAAATCTTATTAATATCTTTTAATTTAAGCAAGGCGCTTTCCTCCCTGCTCAACTGTCTTTACGCTTGTCTTCTCTGCTGCGCGCTTCACCTTGCGTTTGCGCTCCTTACTCTTATTAATAAATTGAGGTAAAATTAGCGCTATGATAACAATGATAGCTGTTATTAACTTCATATCCCCTGAATCAAGGAAATCTACTCGTAATGCTAATGCTAAAATAATGCGATAAATGATGGCTCCAGCAATGACAGCGAAAGTTGTGCGCATAATCGTTTTTGTACCAAAGATTGCTTCACCGATAATAACAGATGCAAGGCCGATTACAATCATCCCAATCCCCATACTTACATCTGAGAACTTCGAATATTGTGCGATTAAAGCTCCCGAAAATGCAACAAGTGCATTAGAAATTCCTAGCCCTAGAATAATAAGTGTATCTGTATTTGCCGAGAAGCTACGAATCATACGCTTATTATCACCAGTAGCTCGAATAGCCAGGCCGATCTCTGTTTTCAAGAACCAGTCAGCAATGAACTTAATTAAAATTGTGATGATTAATACTACGATTATCGTACTCCATGTTGAAGGTAGTTGATGAACGCCGATGCCTTTTAATAGATTATTTAATGCCGTATCGATTCCTAAATTACTCCAAAATGCTTGAAACTTTGAAAATAAAGTCTCTGAATTTAATAGTGGTATATTCGGACGACCTATCGTATTTTCTGCCGTTGATCCCATAATACGTAGATTAATAGAATACAAAGCAATCATCATTAAAATCCCCGATAATAGAGGATTAATTTTTCCTTTTGTGTGAAGAATTCCTGTCATACATCCAGCAATAAATCCAGCAACAATTGCTACTAAAGTCGCTAAGATTGGATGGTAGCCAAGCATAATCATCGTCGCCGCTGTAGCTGCCCCTGTTACAAAGCTCCCGTCAACCGTTAAGTCCGGAAAATCTAACACACGGAATGTTAAATACACACCAAGTGCCATAATTGCATAGATGATCCCTTGCTCCATCGCGCCAAATATTGCTAAAGGCATAGTTGCATCATCTCCTCATAATTTCTTAATAAATATAAATTGGCTCATCACATAATTTTGGAGTTGATTTCCGTTCCGGCTGGGCGCTTTGTTGCTGTCGCTTCGCTTTCGCACAGAGCAAAGCTTCCTGGGGGCGTCCGATGAGCCGCTTGGGCCAACACGATGTTGGTCCCGAAGGCGTTATCACAGGACGTGATGCTTTTAGCCTTCGTTCCCCTGTGTGCTCGCTCCAGGGTCTCATCTGTGACGCTAATCCCCAAGGAGTCGCCCAGCCTCCACTCCAATCAACTTGTCCACATGACATACTTTTTAACAAAACTTATCGATGATGAACCATAACCTTCTCATAAATTAGTATTCTAATAAGATGAAACTAGAAAGGACTGCCCACATAATTGTGGATCAATACATAATTCATAAATGACTTCATTTTTTATTCTAAAAAGTAGATAAAGCGGGGGTAGTTTTAGTTCTCCCCCGCTTCGCTACATAAGACGATCATGTCAGGTCATTACTTTTCTAACAGCTCTGCACCCCAAGAATCTTTAATTTCGATTCCTAAATCATCCGCTACTTTTTTATTGATTAATAGTTTTAGTTTTTGTGGGTATTGCGCTGGTATATCAGCAGGTTTTGCTTCACCTTTTAGAATCTTCACAGCCATTTGCCCCGCTTCATAACCGATGTCATAATATTCAAAACCATATGCCGCTAAGCCACCACGTGCAACAGAGTCAAGCTCTCCTACAACTAGTGGTAATTTATTAGAGTTTGCTACATCAATTACAGACTCAAGAGCCGAAACTACTGTATTATCAGTAATAATATAGAATGCATCTGCTTTACCAATTAATGATTCAGCAGCTTGTTTTACTTCTGCAGAAGTTGCCGCAGATGCCTCAGCTACTGTTAGGCCTTGCTCAGCCATAACTTTTTTCACTTCTTTTACTTGTGCTACTGAGTTTTGCTCACCAGCGTTGTAAACCATACCTACTTTTTTCGCACCTAATTCCTTTAAGAATGCTACTGTTTTCGAAATAGTATCAGGATGTAAATCGATCGTTCCTGTTACATTTTTCCCTGGCTTCTCCATCGATTCAATAAGCTGTGCGCCAACAGCATCCGTTACAGAAGTGAAGACGATCGGAATATCACTAGTAGCTGTCGCCGCTGCTTGTGCAGATGGCGTAGAGTTAGCAAAAATTAAATCTACGTTGGCACTTACTAGATTGTTTGCAATCGTCGTGTTAAGACTGTTATCCCCTTGCGCTATTTGTGACTCGAATTCAACTTTTAAGCCCGATTCTTCAATTGCTTTTTTGAAACCTTCAGTTGCAGCATTTAAAGATGGATGCTCAACAATTTGAGTAATCCCAATCTTATATGTTTTGTCATCTGCATTGCTCTCACTTGCATTATTCTTTTCTTTCTCTTTCGAATCTGATGAACTAGAACCACCGCTACCACAAGCAGCAAGCATTAAAACTAATCCAAATAACAGGAACGAAAGCTTTTTTAAATTGCTTCTCACAAATAATCCCCCCGATATTATATTATCTTTGATATTTATCACACTTTATCCAAACAAAGTGTGAACGTATCGCTATATTATCTTTATTATATCGCTTCGTCAACAACATTATGAATGTTCTGACTTTTAAATTTAACAAAATATTTTATTTTTTCACTCAATTCGTCGCTTTAAACCGCTAAACTACGCTATTTTTACAAATTGATTTCTTTTTCTAACATAACAAAAATTTTTTTGACAATTTTCGCAAAGCTATTTTTCAGAGATTTGATTTTTTAAGAAATTTATAGAAAAACCTGACATTCCCATAAGAAATGTCAGGCCTTAAAATAGTTTTTATTCACTATTACTTCTTCAAGATATCTACTAACCAACTACTTTGGGGTAACGGGATATCCGGGAAGCATACGTGCGTTTGAGCAACACCTTGAATGGCTGAATAAAAACAACCCGCGAGTGCTTTAGGATCACCATCTCGTATTACTCCCTTAGCTTGACCCTCTTTTACTAAACTTTCGAATCCCTCAGATGCGGCAAGGTCCTTAGCAACTTGTTGAATAGTATCTGGTAGATTACTTGCTATTTGCGTTTGTGCAACTAACATTAGTAATTTTGCCGATAATGGATGAGTTTTAAAGGAATCAATGATCGACGTAACTATCACATTTAAATACTCGAACGGTTGTGCAAATTCCTCTTCTGAAATACCAATAACAGCCATACTAGTTTTAGCTCGATTTAAAAGTTCAAGGTATACCTCTTCTTTAGAGCCGAAATAATGGAACAGTAATCCTTGGCTAATTCCAACTGAATCACCAATCTCTTTTGTTGTAGTTCCTTGATAACCGTTTCTAATAAACAAATCCAAGCCCGCGTTTAGAATTTGCTCTCGTCTAACTTCCTTCTGTTCGCGGCGTTTATTCATTTCATCATAACCTCCTGCAATGTTACTGCATTCATGCTTTTTTTATAGAGTAACATAATGACCTCGTATGAAACAGCAAAGATCACGAGAGAAATTGTTATTACCTTGCTATCTGGTGTCATTGGTATTGCTACTGTTGATGATTTAGCCAATAAATCAAATAAAAATTTAGTTAAAACAATAGCATAGAGTGTGCCAATTATAAATCCGATGTAGGCAATTAATCTAAAGCCCGATAATACGATACGATTGCATTCTGCATTTGTATATCCAAATGCTTTCATCATCGCCAAGTATTTACGATTAGAGGAAATAATGATTTTCATTACAATACTAATCGTTAAAATACTTAAAGCTAAGCCAATTGAGATAAATAGAAAGGATAGCGCGAAATACGTACCTTTTTGCTGAGAACTTGCGTATAATACGTCTTCAAGTTTTGAAACAAACATATGCTGCTTCCTGTCAAACTCTACATTGTCTTCAGTAAATACACCATTATATTCTTCTTTTTTTAAAAGGCCCGCCGTGATTGCAACATTGATATTACTATAAACTACTTCCCCATACACTGATTGCTCAATAGCTGTTATAGGTAGCTGATAAGCAACATTATTTATATAAATTTTCACCGTGTCACCAATAGTCAAATCATATTTTTTGCGCATCCAATCATTCACAACAATGCCTTCCTGTTTAGAAATATCTATAGTTTCCTGGTTCTGTATACTATAGAGTTTATAAAGAGAAAGACTACTAGATAATGCCATAAACTGGCCATTATTTAATACCCCACCATTCGGAAATTCTATTTTACAATCTTCTGAAAAATAAGGTGTTTCCGAGTCTGAAAAATTCATGTCCCTCGCGTCAATAAATCGAACGTTACTTTTATATTCGGAACCTTTAAATGTTAATGAGGATACCTTATCAGACATTGTTTGCAAAGAAAAAGCAATCTGCAAATTAGCGCTAGCCATGAAACCTGTGAGCAAGGCTAAAAAGACTAATAGAATATTATTTAATACGATTGCTTTAAAGGCCACTTTTTTAAAAGGACCAGTTAGCCCTATTCGCTTAACAAGAAAATTCAATTTTGCTGACTCTGCCTTATGAATCATTTCCAATGGCGGTTTACGTAAGGTAAATACGGCAACCCCAAAAGCCATTACAGAAAAGATCAGAGCGGGGATTGCTGTAAACATTATGAATTGTACAGGATCAAAATTTTGTGTAACATTCGGCACGAGAAATGTAGCATTAATCCGATTAATAAACAAAGGACTAACTACATAGGAAACTAAATATCCTACAACGGTGCCTATAAACACGAAAGGTCCTATTAGGAAATATCTTTTAGCAATTTGTATTCTAGAGTAGCCAAGTGCTTTTAAAACACCCATAGTTGGTTTTGTCTCAGTTATATTTTGAAGAACAGTAGTAATAAGCAAAACCATTACAGTTAAACCGAAGAAACTTAAGGCGCTAATTAGACAGATTTTAAACATTTTTTCTTTTGCGATTAATGTAGAAAGTACTTGCGGATTATCTTCTTTACTCACCACGGACTTTACATGTGAATCCAATAGCATTTTTTCTAGAAAGATTTGTTTCTGTTCCTCAGACTCACTTTCCAAAAATCGGCCCGAATAACTTGTTTTCTCCTGTTCACCCCAACTTGTGTAAGCTTCCTCACTACATAGTATTAATGCTTGAGTAGCAGGTTTGTAGCTAACACCATTATCAGCTACCAATGGTGAAATTGCGTCCGGTAAAGTAAAAATCCCACTAATTGAATAAGTTATATTGCCAATAGTAACTGTATCTCCTAATGCTAATTTATTCTCCTGTGAAAAATTTTTATCTATTGCAATTTCAGTTACTTTTTTTGGCGCCAAGCCTTTCAAGTATATTGGAATATCAATGTTTCGAGTATTTTGCATAATACGATATACATTTTTTTCATCATAAATGACTTTATATGTTACAGGATCATACGTAAAAGAATACTTATTTGAAAGGTCCGTAATTTCCTCTCCCTGTAGAATAAGTGTAAAGTCCTGCTGATTTTGATGTTCTAGTGCCCTCTTGATGGAGTTTGTACCTTGAAGATAGAAAACAAGTAATGTACAAATAAACACTGCACAGGCAACAACTAGTACAAGCGGATACTGTTTTTTAAATGTCATCAAATGTACTCCCCTTCTCACCATGTAATTTCTTCAACATCTAGTGGGTTAGTATTGCTAGTTACTTCTACTATTTTCCCGCTAGTCATTTTAATAACCTTTGTTGCAATTTGAGCAATACTAACATTGTGCGTTACCATAATAATTGTAAATTTCAATTGTTTTTGAAGCTGCTTCAAATAAGTTAAGATTTGTTTGCTCGTTTCTTCGTCTAATGCTCCAGTTGGTTCATCACAAAACAAAAAATCCGGTTTTTTCGCTAAAGCACGTGCAATAGACACTCGTTGTTGTTGCCCCCCTGAAAGTTCATAAGGAAGGCGTTTTTCTAATCCATGAAGTCCTACACCATCCATTATTTCAGTAATATTTTTGTTCCCTTTTAAGTCAGCACCCATTTTAATGTTAGATTCTACATTTAAAAATGGCAGTAAATAATATGCTTGAAAAATAAAAGCTGTTTTATCACGTCTAAACAACGTAAGATCTTTCTGATTTAATCCACAAATCTCGTAGTCATCGCAAGTAACGCTTCCTGAATCTGGTTGCTCTAAACCAGAAATTACATTAAGGAGCGTAGATTTACCCGATCCAGAAGGGCCAAGAATGACAACGAATTCCCCATCACCAATTGACAATGAAACTGAATTTAATGCATAAAGCAATTCACGACCATTTTGATAACTTTTAACCAAATTTTCTACTCTTAACATGTTAGACCTCCAAACATTTCGTTTATTAATTAATTAATCAATTAATAAATAAACGATATTATTGATTAATTAATTTGTCAATAACCAAAATGCTCCGTTCAATCATGCATAGTAAAAAGCCCCATCTGGTTAGATGCGACTTAATTTTTCTACAGACACTATTCCTTTTCAGTCTCCTTTTTTACATTTAATGCATATGATGCAAATGAGACTAGTGCTGTTTTCAAAAAGGAGGATTACCATGAACAATGAAGATATCGATTTAAATCAACCTTCTGAAAAGCAAAATGCAAATATAGGAGATATTGACACAATCATTTCTGATCTTTGTGACAGTCTATTCGCATTTGCTCTAGATTTTGCCTTAAATGCCTTGGAATATACAAAAGATTTAGATGGAGAATTAGAATATTCGGATGAATTCAAAAAACAACTAGACGATATAATTTTTGAAATAGGAGAAATTAAAAATGTTTTAGATGAATAATTTCAATCAGAGACCTCTACTACTTTCGCTCCAAGGCATCCTCATTAAATTAAAAAAAGCAGAGGTGTCTAAATGCAAAGCTTTCAAGATATGTGTACAAAATTTGCTCAGATTGCCAACGGAAAAGCTTCAACGGAACATGGTGTATGCTCAGTAAAACTTAATCGAAATCTTAATGTTATGATTCAAGGTCGCCCAAGTCGTAGTGCACTTCATGCTGGGATAACATTCGAATCACTTGATATATATGGAAATGCACTTAACTTAGGTGAAGTTGTAGTACTTCAAGAGGAATTACCTCCATTTGTTAAGGTACTTGCAGAAAATAATTTGATTATAAGTGCTGTTCATAATCACTGGATCTATTCAGACCCAGTTATTTTATACGTTCACTTTCAATCAATAGAGCCCCCATTAATCTTTGCCCAAAAATTTGCCCAAGCATTTAGTGTTTTAAAAAACTACTGATAACTACACTTGTTAAAAGAACTGCTTAGAACAGTTCTTTTTAATTTAACTGGATAAATCACTCATTTTTTATTTTTCACAGTTGCTTCTCATCTATAGACCAATTTCATTCCAACTGTAAAGAAGCAAGTGTACAAGCCCCCTTCTTATGTATTCAAAATTCGAATCCGGTCAAACACACACCTATCTAACTAATGAGCAACGAACAAGAGCTAAATATTACCTTTAGCACTATGAATTTCTGCGTTTTTTTTACTCATCGCTATTTACAAGTAAGCTTGAACATTGATATGATTGCATTTGCTTCACGTGGTTCGTAACCATCCCACGTAAAAAAACTAAGGAGAAATGAATATGAAAATAAAATTTTTAGCAACGAGCGGCATTATTGCAGCTCTCTACATTGCTGTTACATTATTAGTCGGATCATTTGGCTTTACAGAGGTGCAGTTCCGTCTATCCGAAATGTTTAACCATTTGGTTGCCTTTAACCCTCGTTTTGCCGTTGGGATTATTATTGGTGTATTTATCTCCAACATATTTTCACCACTCGGTATCTACGATTTAATTTTTGGTGTCGCCCATTCGATGATTACCCTTGGGTTGTTCATTCTTATTTGTAAATTTGTCAAAAATATTTGGGCACGTTTAGTCATCAATACATTTTTATTTACATGTACTATGTTTATCATTGCATTTGAATTGAACTTAGCATTAGAACTACCATTCTTCTGGACATGGTTAACTGTTGCTGCAGGTGAATTTGTTGTCTTAGCGGTCGGTGCACCGATTATGTATACATTGAATAAACGCTTAAACTTCAAAAATTTAATTTAATTTAAAAGACGGATCTTATTAGATTCGTTTTTTTATTTTCTTGGCACCAAGATATCTTGACACTATTCCGAAAATACTTTACAATTCATTTCAATAAATGCTAAGAAAAAGAATAGTAGCAAGCGGTCGTACTTAAAGAGAGCTGATGGTTGGTGCAAATCAGTAGTACATACTTGTGAATGGGCTTTGGAGCAGCCTCATCAAAAGTGAGGACGAATTTACTCCCCGTTATCGGAGTACGAAAGCGCGCAATTTTTGCGAATGAAGGTGGCACCACGGTTACTCGTCCTTTTTACAGAAGGATTGTAGTGACTTTTTTTTATGGAAAAATTAGATAAGAGGAGTCGAGAGAAGATGAGTATAGTAGTAGAGAAAAAAGGATATTTCGGTGAATTTGGCGGTAGCTTTGTTCCTGATGAGCTTCAAAGTGTATTAAATATTTTAGATGGAAACTTCCAAAAATATAAAGACGATGAAGACTTTAATAAAGAGCTAGATTATTATTTCCATGAATATGTTGGGCGCAAATCTCCACTTTATTTTGCTGAAAATTTAACAAAACAATTAGGTGGCGCAAAAATTTTTTTAAAGCGTGAAGATCTTAACCATACAGGTTCACATAAAATTAATAACGTTCTTGGACAGATTTTATTGGCAAAGCGCATGGGTGCTAATCGTGTGATCGCCGAAACAGGTGCAGGTCAGCATGGTGTAGCAACAGCAACTGCTTGTGCAATGTTCGGGATGGATTGCACAATTTATATGGGCTTAGAAGATACCAAGCGCCAAGCATTAAACGTCTTCCGTATGGAGCTACTTGGTGCCAAGGTAGTAGCCGTTGATAAAGGTCAGGGGCGACTAAAGGATGCAGTGGATGCAGCATTTGCTGATTTAGTTGAAAACTACGAGACGACTTTCTATTTACTAGGTTCTGCTGTTGGACCTCACCCATTCCCTTCAATGGTCAAGCATTTCCAATCAGTCATTAGCCGTGAAAGTCGTGAACAAATTTTAGAAAAAGAAGGAAAGCTACCAGCAGCAGTACTTGCTTGCGTCGGTGGGGGTAGTAATGCGATCGGTGCCTTTGCAGAATATATTGCAGATGAAAATGTTCGCCTTATCGGCATTGAACCAGATAAAGCAGCAACATTAAATGAAGGAACACCGGGTGAATTACACGGCTTCAAATGTTTGGTACTGCAAGATGCAGAGGGCAATCCGCTACCAACCTATTCGATTGCCGCTGGACTAGATTATCCTGGAGCTGGTCCAGAGCACAGCTATTTAAAAACAACTGGTCGTGGAGAATATGTAACAGTGACGAATGAAGAAGTGCTTGAAGCATTCCAAGTGCTGTCAAAGGTTGAAGGAATTATTCCTGCACTTGAAAGCTCCCACGCAGTTGCTCATGCACTAAAACTTGCGCCAACACTATCTCCGGAAGAGAGCATTATTATCAATATTTCCGGGCGTGGAGACAAAGACGTGGAACAAGTATTCCAAATGTTAAGTAGATAACAAAATGAAAGAGCGACTTCCTTTATGGAAATCGCTCTTTTAACTATACGAATGAAGCTAATTTCGGATAAATTTCTGCCACATTATCTCGAAGCTTGGCTTTCAGAAACTTTCCAACTGATGTTTTTGGAATTTCATCTAAAAATACCACATCATCTGGTACCCACCATTTTGCAAATTGACTTTCTAAAAATGCCAGAAGCTCCTCTTCACTTGCTGACATTCCTTCCTTCAATACTACACAAGCTAGCGGGCGTTCTTGCCATTTAACATGCGGAATTGCAATAACTGCTGCCTCCAAAACTGCATCATGGGTCATTAACGCATTTTCTAAATCCACCGAGGAGATCCACTCCCCACCCGATTTAATTAAATCCTTAGTACGATCCGTTATTTTGATAAAGCCATCCTCTGTTCGTACCGCAATGTCCCCTGTATATAGCCAGCCACCTCGATACGCATCATTTGTACGTTCATCACGATAGTACTCGTGTGAAATCCATGGACCTCGAAGACGTAACTCACCCATTGTCTCTCCGTCCCATGGCACTTCTCCATGGTCATTAATAATACTCGATTCAATACCGGCCATCGTCATTCCTTGCATTGCTCGCGATTCAATACGCTTTTCAATTGGCCATTCATCCATCCAAGACATATAATTTGATAATGCTACAATCGGCGTTGTTTCAGTCATTCCATACACGACGATATATGGAATTCCATACTGCTCTTCAAATGTACGAATAAGTCGAGTAGGTGAAGCAGAGCCACCGCAACAAATAGCTCGTAGCGAACTTATATCTCGCTCACGCTTCTCTTGTTCCTGTAACGCGCCAATCCAAATTGTCGGCACTCCAGCTGTTAATGTAATCTTCTCCTGCTCCACTAAATCCAAAATGATTGCCGATGTGAATTGTGGACCAGGCAATACTTGTGTAGCACCCACATTGACACTTGCAAACGGTAAGCCCCATGCATTTGCATGAAACATTGGCACAATCGGCATCACGACGTCACGTTCAGAAATGCCCATTGAATCAGACATACTGAGCATCATACTATGTAGCACTAAACCTCGATGTGAATAAACAACCCCTTTTGGATTTCCTGTTGTAGCACTTGTATAGCACATACCAGCAGGCTCCTCTTCCCCGATATCTTCTGGGAACTCATAGTTTTCATCTGCTGCTGCTAATAAATCCTCATACGATAATGCATTCGGTAATGTCGTTTCTGGCAAAGTATCCTCATCCGTCATAATAATATAATGTTTCACTGTCTTAAGCTCAGGCGCAATGTTTTCAATAATTGGTAGCAAATCCACATCAATCATTAAAATCTCATCTTCTGCATGATTAATAATATAAATTAAATGCTCTTCTGATAAACGAATATTCACCATGTGTAAAATAGCGCCAGAACACGGTACCGCAAAATAAGCCTCTAAGTGGCGATGCTGGTTCCAGGCAAAGGAGCCAATTTTCATTCCTCTTGTCATCCCCAGCTTTGTAAGCGCATCTGCTAAGCGACGTGTCCTTTTCGCCCATTCTCCATATGTTAAACGGTGAATCTTTTGTGGGCTCGTCCGTGAAATAATAGTCTTTCTAGCAAAATAGCTTTCTGCTCGTTTAAAAAAGTTTGTTAATACTAACGGCGTCTGCATCATATAAACCATCCATCCCTTCGTCTTGTGAACTCCCTTTGTATAACCTTTGTGAAATATTAACAGCTAATTTAATTGAATACTATTAATATTTTGAATATGATTATAGTAGAAAATTATAAATTAAGCTATATATTCCAATAATTTTCTTTTTATTGTTAACTTTTTCTAAAATAACTCATTCACATACGTGGGGTTGATTTCGGTTCCGGCTGGGCCTTTCCTGGAGCGTTGGAGGGAATAATGAATAAAATTAACACTTGCATACATCAATATAAGTTTACTTAAAGGAGAGAGTAATGATGGGGTTTGACGAATGTATTAACGAAGATTTTAGTGGGGTCATATCAGTCACTCAAAATGGTAAAAATGTATACCGTAAAGCCTTTGGATACGCAGATTTACCAAATAAAGTATCAAACGAGATTGATACGAAGTTTGCAACAGCCTCAGCAGGAAAAGTATTTGTTGCCATAGCCATTTTGCAATTGATTGAACAAAGTCGATTATCTTTTGATAGTTGTATTGGGGACATCTTGAATTTTGATTTAAAGAATATTGATCCTCATATCACCATCAGGCAGTTGCTTAATCATACATCGGGAATACCCGACTATTTTGATGAGTCTGTCATGAAAGATTATGACGAACTATGGATAGATTACCCCAATTATAAAATTCGCACATCATCGGATATCATTCCATTATTTATACATAAGCCGATGATGTATCCTACAGGAGATAGATTTCAATACAATAATACAGGATTTGTTGTTCTTGGTCTTATTGTTGAGGCCATTACTGGCTCTTCATTTGATGTATATCTTAATGAACATGTTTTTATTCCTTGCGGTATGTTGAATACGGGGTATTATGAACTGGACAGATTGCCTGCTCAATGTGCGAACGGATATGTATATGATGACAGCAGGCAAGAGTTTTATACCAATATTTACAGTGTTGACGTAAAAGGAACAGGAGCAGGAGGAGCATTTACTACTGTAATCGATATTGAAAAGTTCTGGGCCAGTCTGATAAAGGGTCAATTGATATCGAAGGAAATGTTAAAAGAAATGTTAACTCCTCAAGTGAAAGAAGAATGCTATGGGTATGGGATTTGGCTGGATAAAAAAGAAGAAGGCATGTTTGATTACCACTTTGAAGGCTGCGACCCTGGTATAAGTTTTTATAGTTCATACGACAAACAACAAGATTTACTTATCACATTGGTAAGCAATTTTGGGTGTAACGTATGGAAAGTTTTCAGAGATATCAAAGGTTTGATCAAACGGTAAATACAACTATATTTTAACCCCGCCCTAAATTTAGGACGGGGTTATGCTTGTTTTAGGTTTTTAAAAATAAATAACTTTATTGTCTTTTACACAACGTAACGGCAACAAAAGGTTTTATCTGTGCGATAGCGCAACATGAGGTTGGTTGGTCATCTGTGACGCTAATCCCAAGGTTCGCCCAGCCTTCATATCCAATCAACTTATATACACGGTATACGTTTAGCAAGTGTCATTCCAATTTTAAGTGATTGCCCGTCAAAATAAAAAAAGACGAAGAAAACTAAATTCTTCGTCCGATTTTTAGGATTATTTGTTTATGAACAAGCTTTTGTTTGTAGCTTGATTTTTAATTTTTCTAGCATATCAACTGTCATTTTTGCTAGATCATACTGTGCTTTAAAGCCCCATTCTTTTTGTGCCGCTTCTATATTTAAAGAATTAGGCCAGCTATCTGCTATCGCTTGACGTACTGGATCTACATGATAATCCATACGGAAATGTGGCAAATGCTTTTTAATTTCCGCCGCAATCTCAGATGGCTCGAAGCTCATTGCAGTGATATTAAAGGCATTGCGATGAATTAGTTTGCTACTATCGGCTTCCATTACATCTACAATAGCTTGCAATGCATCTGGCATGTACATCATGTCCATGTACGTACCTTCTTGAATATAAGATGTATACTTCCCTTGCTTAATCGCTTCGTAGAAGATCTCTACTGCATAGTCTGTCGTACCACCTCCTGGAGGAGTTACGTATGAAATTAACCCTGGGAAGCGTACACCACGAGTATCTACGCCAAAACGATCGAAATAATAATCACATAATAGCTCACCAGCAACTTTATTTACCCCATACATTGTTGTTGGACGCTGTAATGTATCCTGTGGCGTGTTATCCTTCGGTGTCGACGGACCGAACGCGCCTATTGAACTCGGCGTAAAAAATTGCAAATTTAACTCACGTGAAACCTCTAACGCATTCATTAAACCACCCATATTTAAATTCCACGCTAGTAACGGATTTTTTTCTGCTGTTGCTGATAATAACGCCGCTAAATGCATCATCGTATCTGCACCAAAATCCTTCGCTAAATCATGCATTCTTTGTCCATCCGTCACGTCCAATACTTCAAACGGGCCCTTAGAATGCTCAAGCTTCCGGATATCTGTCGCTAATACATTGTCCTCTCCATAAATACTACGAAGTTTTTCTACAAGCTCAGAACCTATTTGACCTAGTGCTCCTGTAACCATTATCTTTTTCATTTCTCCAAACCTCCACCTGTGAACAATTGTACTTTCTGAAAGTACAATAATATATAACTAAACATTGGTTTAATAACACTTCTGATGAATTTCATTATATAGTGTTCATATTAAAAATACAACCGCAATATTTCCAATTTTTAAAAACAGAGCGTAAAATCCTTTATCATTAGTATATGAGGCCTATAAAATATTGTGCTAGAAAAACAA
Organism: Lysinibacillus sp. RC46; assembly: GCF_041262385.1. NCBI lineage: Bacteria > Bacillati > Bacillota > Bacilli > Caryophanales > Bacillaceae > Lysinibacillus > Lysinibacillus sp. RC46. Next base: position 37,273 of record NZ_JBGCCF010000039.1, read on the forward strand.
ACAAAATACATATGTACGTCTCAAAAGTACATTTATAAGCAATTTTAATTTTGTTTGATACTAATCAAAAAAAGAACCTTCTTTGTATGCAAAGAAAGGTCCGTTTGTTCATATTAAATTGAGAAACGCTTTACGGCTATTTGTAAAACTTTTGATACCTTATGTAACTCTTTAATATAATCATGGAATTGCTGCTGTGCGGTTAATTGATCGGCTGTTAAAGTAGCTACATGTTTAGTGGATGCTGCATTCGTATCAGAAAATGATGTTAACATTACTGCATCTTCATTAACCTTTTTCGTATGGTTGGCAATTTCTTGAATGGTTGCAGATACTTCCATTATATATGGCTTCATTGTATGTACTTTTTCTAAAATTTGATTGAAGCTTGTTGCCGTATCTCCTGTAACCTGCACACCCTTTTCAGTTGCGACTAACACACCCTCCATCATTTGCACAGCATAGCTAGAATCTAAATGAATATTTTGTACAATGGACGTAATCGTTTGGGTTGAATGAACTGTTTGCTCAGCAAGCTTGCGAACTTCATTGGCCACCACCGCAAATCCTTTACCATGCTCCCCTGCTCTAGCAGCCTCAATAGATGCATTTAAGGCTAGGAGGTTTGTTTGCGCGGTAATTTTTTCAATCACTTCAATCATTTGATCGATTGTAGCTGCTCTCTCTACAAGATTAAAAATGGCCGTATTCGATTTTTCAACCGCAAGTTTAATAGCCTGTATTTGAGTTAAATTCGCCTGTACAATTTCCGTACCACTTTCTGCATCACGCGCAGTTTTATGAGCAAAATTTTCAACAACCTGCACTTTTTCTAAAATTACTTGCACACCATTTAGCACTTCCTCTAGAGATGCTGTATTGGAAGCTAATTTTTTAGTAGAAGCAGCAGTTGAATCTGAAATAGATTGCACATCCTTTGCAATTTTTTGCGTCGTATTAGACGATTGCTCGGAAGATTCCTGCAGTTTCCCAGTCATTTCTTCAACTTCATGTGCACTATTTGATACTGTATGAAGTAGTCTTTTCACCTCTGTTGCCATCTGATTGTAAGACAATACTACCTCGCCAAGCTCATCCTGCGCCACATAACTGGCATTCGCTGTGAAATCGCCCTGCTCCGCTCGCTTTAATAATGACTTCAATTGACGTGTTGGTATATTCACAGCTTTTGTTGCTATAAATCCTATACATATTACTAACAAAACAACAAATAAACATACTCCTCCTAATAACCAATAACCAAATTGCACATCTTTCTGGTATGCCTGTTGCTGTTCATTAGCTCTCTGAACCAAATAGCTTTGAGTTTCTTCTAATAATGAATGACTTTGCTGGCTTACAGATAAATAAGACTGACCATAAAATTGTTGCTGTTCATTTTGGCCCAATTGTTTATAGTTATTAATCAATTCCACCTGCTGTGCTAGTAAGGTCTTATATTTCTTCATCTGATGGTTCGTCTTTTGATCAATTTCTAGACTTTCTAAATGATTTAATGGCTGCTCAGCGTTTTTTAAAATGACAGTCATTTCTTGATAAGCTCCGGCTGAATCCACTAAATAATCTAATTGTCGCTGTGATTCCTCTAGTTCATTTAACCACCCAATTGGTACAAGCCCTTCAGTATAACTTTCACTTGCATGCCATGACATTTTCCGTAAATAATCAACACTAAAAACACCTAGCAATACATTCGATAGTACACAAACAATCATCAGTATAAGTAACTTGTCCTTCACCATTATGTATCGAAAAAAATGCATCATCTTTGGCCCCTTCTCCAACTCTTACCAATAATAATAGTATGAAGATATAAAGCCAGTGTTATATTTTTGTAAAGATTGCACGAAGAGTTGCAAAACTATATCGATTTATCCCAACACAAAGTTATCATATTAACAACACATCCTGTTACTGCGTTTTGCTTCCGCATATAACACAGTCGTAACCTAAAGAGCTCCCATCAGAAGAGCTCAAGAAATAAACCAAACGTGATTGTAGCAATTCATAAATCTACTCATATAGAATCAAATGTAAAATTAATATATTAGTAAAATTGGTTTATGATTTGTAATTTTTGTAATACTTATTTAACTTGCAACCTTCTGTATTTCCTTATCGTTGTCTATTAATAGTGTGGTAAAAAGGAGGTGTTTGAATGTTACAAATCAAAAAATTAGATAAAAGTTTAGTTATTAGCTTGGCATTGCTCGGTATCATTAGTTGTCTTTTTGTTCATTCCAGTAGTACGGTGTTCGAGCAGTATACAAGCTCGTTTATTATAAAGCAGTTTTTTTATTACCTAATCGGATTTTTAGTTATGTATGGAGTAGCAATGCTTGATATTGAACAACTACAAAAAATTGGCTGGCCGTTTTATTGGGCGATGGTCTTGTTAACATTTGCTTTATTTATTGCACCCGAAAGTATAGCTCGGACTGTTAATGAGGCGAAGCGTTGGTACCAAATTCCAGTGTTAGGATCATTTCAGCCGTCGGAGTTTTTAAAGTTCGCACTTTTAATTGTTGTCAGTAAGGTCATTGTTGCACATCGAGAGAAATATGTGCGCCCTACCTTTTTAACGGATATGCGGCTACTCTTAATCATTGCTATTATCACTCTTCCCCCTATGCTTGCTGTTTACAAGCAACCTGATACGGGCATGGTCATGCTTTATATGTCGATGATTGTACCGATGATTTTCTTTTCAGGTATACAAAAAAAATTGCTAATAATCTTTACAGCCATTCCAGTATCAATTCTCAGCGTTGTGGCTATTCTATATGTAAAATTTAATGAATTTTTTACAGACAAAATATTAAATAAAATGTCAGGGCATCAGATTTCTCGAATTAATGGATGGTTGCAGCCTAATGAATATCCGGACTCATCTTTTCAAACAAGGCAGGGATTTTCAGCAATTGGTACAGGACAGTTTACCGGAAAAGGTTACATGAACAATAATGTCTATGTCGTGGAAAAGCATACCGATTTCATTTTTGCCAACATTGCTGAAGAGGTCGGGTTCATTGGAGCGGCATTTGTTATTACTCTTTTATTTTTTGTTATTTACCGTATTGTTCTCATTACAGTAGAAGCACAGGACCCATTTATGACGCTGATGGGAGCTGGTATTTCTAGTTTATTAGCCTTCCAAATTACACAAAATATCGGTATGACCATTGGACTTTTACCTGTAACAGGTATGACTTTGCCATTTTTAAGCTATGGCGGAAGTTCACTCATATCCAATTTCATGTTAATGGGCATTGTGATGATTATCTACAATTCTTATAGCGGCTATATGTTTAAAACAACAAAGGAGTAAGGTGAAGGTGTGTATGGATGATACTTTAAAAAAGAGAATTTTATTGTTACTGTTCCTAACAGGAGTTGTTTTGTTCATACTCATAGTTCGCCTTGCATTTCTTATGCTGTAAGATAATCAAAAAGCTGTCTCAAAAGTTTTACTATGACTTTTGAGACAGCTTTTTATTTAAATTTTATGAATACTATCAATAACAGCTTTTATAATTGTATCAAGATCCTCTTGTACAATATTAAGTGGTGGAGATAATGTTAATACGTTATTGAAGCCTGCAACAGTGGCACCATTTTTACCGATAATAACACCCTGCTCCTTACATGCCGCAATAACAGCATTTACTTTATCTACTGGTAAAGGCTCTTTCGACGTTTTATCTGACACTAACTCGATGCCAATTAATAAGCCTTTGCCTCGAACATCCCCAACATTCGGGTGATTACCCAATGCTTGCTGAAGTGCTTGCAGAGTAGCAGCTCCAACCTGACTTGATCTTTCAAATAATGCTTCTTGCTGAAGAATTTCAATATTTTTTAATGCGACCGCACATGCGACTGGTGATCCACCAAATGTATTGACATGACGGAAATAACCGTATGCATCAGACTCGGTAAATGCCTCATAAATTTCCCGTTTTACCGCTGTAGCTGATAATGGTAAATAAGCACTTGTAATTCCTTTTGCCATCGTAATAATGTCTGGTTTTACACCGTAGTTCATAAATCCAAATGGCTTACCTGTTCGACCGAAGCCACAAATTACTTCGTCTACAATCATTAAAGCTCCATGTTTTTTACACACTTCTTCAATGCCCCTTAAATAGTTCTCCGGAGGCATGATGACGCCCCCACCTGTAATAATTGGCTCTAAAATCATAGCGGCTACTGTTTCACTTAGCTCCCATGTCATCGTCTTATCTACAGCCTTGACGCTTGCTAAATCTGCCGGGGCAAGTGTATCACTTTCATGTTCACGATATTGATCAGGTGGTGCTACATGGATAAAACCAGGAGATAGTGGTTCATATTTATATTTTCGTTCCGCTTGCCCAGTCGCAGCCAATGCTCCAAAAGAACTTCCGTGGTATGCACGGTAGCGAGAAACAATCTTATAGCGAGAGCTTTCCCCTTTTTGTTGATGATACTGACGCGCAATTTTAAACGCAGTTTCGTTAGCCTCTGACCCACTATTAGAGAAGAAAATAACATAATCTCCACCAAGCATTTCATTAATCTTTTCAGCCAGTTCAACTGCTGGTAAATGTCCCTGCGATAAAGGAGCATACGCATTTTTCATCATCTGCTCATGTGCAACATCTGCTAATTCCTTACGTCCATAACCCACATTTACACACCACAATCCCGCCATTGCATCAATATATTCAACGCCATCTGTATCAACAATCCTCGCACCATTTGATTTTTCTACTACATAGGTTGCTTGTGGATTGTAGGGTTTCATTGAATGCCATACATATTGTTCATCTTTCTTTAAAATATCACTTTGAAGATTTACTTGAACCATATCTATACACCCCTTTATGTTTTTTCACTTATTCGCATCGTTATTGCTTGGGAACGCAAATGAACTTGTCGTATCCTCTGTTTCATCTGGCCAGCGTTCAGAAATCGTTTTTGCTTTCGTAAAGAATCGTGCTTGGTCTGGTCCAAACATATGCCCTTCGCCAAACTTAGAGCGCTTCCATCCGCCAAAATTGTGATAGCCAACTGGAATCGGAATCGGAACATTAACGCCTACCATACCTACTTCAATTTCTTCTTGGAATTTGCGCGCCGCCGAACCGCTACCCGTAAACATCGTGACACCATTTCCAAGTTCGTGATCATTAATCAAATCAATAGCTTCTTGTAAGGTTTCAACGCCTACAACAATACGCGCAGGGCCAAATACCTCCTCTTTAAAAATAGTCATTTCTGGAGTCACATTATTTAATAATGTCGGACCAAGATAAAAGCCTTTCGACGTTTCGCATATTTTCGGATTTCGACCATCCGTCACAAGATTAGCCCCTTCCGCAATAGCACCGTCGATATATCGAAGAATAGTTTCTTTTGATTGCTGCGTAATAACTGGGCCAAAGTCTACCTCGTCATCTGTATATGGACCAACCTTTAATTTTAAAATTTTCTCTTTTAATATCTCTGTAAAGCGTTGTTCAGTATCTTTCCCGACGACAATCGCTCCTGAAATAGCCATACAACGTTGGGACGCCGCTCCATAGGCTGCACCTAAAAAGGCATTAGCCGTTTGCTCTAGGTTTGCATCTGGCATGACAACCATAAAGTTCTTCCCGCCACCAAATGCAGCAACTCGTTTATTGTGCTTCGTCCCTGTTTGGTAAATATACTCCGCAACAGGTGTTGATCCAACAAATGAAATTGCTTGTATCTCTTTATTTTCAAGCAGTTCATTAACCGCTTCTTTATCACCATTCACGACTGTCCAAATTCCATCTGGCAGTCCTGCCTCTTTCCATAAGTTACTTAAATATAAGGCTGACATTGGCACACGCTCAGACGGTTTTAAAATAACTGCATTTCCTACCGCAACTGCCATACTTGTAATCGCCAGTGGCACCATAACAGGGAAATTAAATGGAGCAATGGTTGCAACAACTCCAAGTGGAGCTTTTGCAGAAAAGGCATTAATATCGCCGCCTACATTAACCGAGTATTCCCCTTTCAGCATTTGTGGGGCACTTATTGCCATATCTACAGATTCAATGCCACGAACAATTTCGCCCTTAGCATCTTCCTTCGTTTTCCCACTTTCCTCACAAATTATTTTGATAAGCTCATCTTGTCTTTCCACTAATAACTGACGGAAACGATGCAAAACCTCAACCCGTTTACCAATCGATGTCTTTTTCCATGCAGGGAAAGCTACCTTCGCTTGCTGGATAGCCTGCTTCACCTCATCTCTAGTCGCTAACGGAACTTGCGCGATGACCTCTCCTGTTGTTGGATTATAAACTTCCGAGTAACAGCCACTAGTACCTGCTGTTTCAACCCCATTAATAAAATGTGATAGCGTTTTCACTTTTTGCTGAACTGTCATAATTTTCCACTCCTCGTTTATTGTTATTCAAAATCCAATTTTTCCTTTTGAAAAATAGAACTTGCTTCATCTACTGGGTTAGGTGACTTTTTCTTTTGTGTAACTATATAGAAAATCATCACTACTGCCACTACAATACATGTAAATAAAATTTGAGAACGCATCGATTCAATAAAGAACATAGCGACTAGCAAAGCTGTGATAACCAATATTGTGAAATACGTTAAATATGGGAATAACCACATTTTCACTTTTAATAGCTCGGGATTTTCTTTCTCAATTTTCCGTCGCATTTTTAATTGTGAAAAAGCAATGATTAAGTAAAGAATCAACGTGATTGCACTACATGAACTAAGTAAAAACATAAATACTTTATCTGGTGAAACATAGTTCATAATAACGGCAATATAAGAGAAGAATGTCGCTGTTAATATGGCATTAACAGGTGCTCCCTTTTTATTTAATTTCAAAAATGCTTTTGGGGCCTCCCCTTTCTCCGCTAAAGAAAATACCATTCGAGATGTAGCGTAAAGCGCGGAGTTTAAGCACGATAAAACCGCTGTTAAAACAACAAAATTCATGATTTGCGCAGCTGCTGGAATACCGATATAATCCAAAACTGCTACATAGGGACTTGTTAAAATATCTGAGGAATGCCAAGGTAATAATGTGACAACTACCGTTATTGATCCAACGTAGAAAATCAAAATACGCCAAGTAATTGAATTTGTAGCTTTTGTCACCGCTGCTAACGGTTCGTCAGATTCCCCTGCTGCAATAGCAACAATCTCCGTTCCCATAAAGGAGAAAATAACAATCACTACGCCCATCAAGACAGCACCAAAACCATTTGGTAAAAAGCCACCCTCACCGATTAAATTGGCAGTACCTACTGCATCAAAATTAGGTGCGATACCGAAAATAATAAATGCACCAAGTGCCAAAAAAGCTATAATACTTGTAACCTTAATAAGAGAGAACCAATATTCAAATTCACCAAAAGCTTTTACGGAAACAACATTTGTTAAAGTAAGTGCTACGGTTAATAAAAGACTTAGTAGCCATAAAGGGATTCCATCATACCAATATTGAATAATCGCAGCTGCTGCTGTTGCCTCTAAAGCAATGGCGACAACCCAGAAAAACCAATATAACCAGCCAATCATAAAACCAGCCCACGGACCAATTGCTTCATGTGCATAATGCGCAAAAGATCCACTTGTTGGATTGACAGCTGCCATTTCTCCAAGCATTCGCATGACAAGAATAACGATAATGCCCGCAAAGATATAAGATAAAATTGCGCCAGGGCCGGCTAAGTTAATTACTGAGCCACTTCCCATAAATAGACCGGCTCCGATAACCCCCGCAATAGCGATCATCGTCATATGCCTTTTCTTTAACCCTCTTTGTAAATGCGTCTGTTGCTCCATATCAGCCCACCTCTTTTATTAGATTGGAATACCGCTTACAAAAATTTTACATGTTACATAGAAACGAAGTAATAGACAAACTGTAAAATTCTATGCATTTGTTTTAAACATAATGTAAAATAGACTAAACATTCTTAAAATATGATATTTCGGTTTATTTAAGCAAAAACAACGCATCAATAAGAAATCTAGAAAAAGGTCTATGTTAAAAGGAATGGGGATAAAAATGAGTCAATTTAAGCTTCAAGTGAAGGATGTGTTAGAAAATACATACTTCCAAAGTGCAGAGGTCGTAGCTGGTGAAGATGGCTTATTACGCATTGTAAAATGGGCCCATGTTATCGAAATTATACAAGTAGATAATTTTCTAGCTGGTGATGAATTAGTTTTAACAACAGGGATCAGCCTTCAGCACAGCATAGAGAACTTTATCTTTTTCGTAGAATCCTTAATCAAAAAAAATTGCGCGGCATTGTGCATTGAATACGGGACTTCCATACAAACCATCCCAGAAGTAATTGTAGCCCTTGCTAACCGTCACAGCTTCCCTATTATCGTTTTTCATGACACGGTTCCTTTCGTCCGTATTACACAAGATTTACATAGTCAAATTATGAACCAACAATATTTAATGATCTCTACTTTAGAATCCTACTCTCAAACATTAAATAAAAACGCTCTATTAGGGCAGACCTCAGAAGAAGTCTTACAAAATATGTATCATAAATTAAAGACACAAATTATCTTTTCTATTAAAGGTCGAGAGCCTATCTTTTTTCCAAACATCCCGCATCATAAGCGCCAACAACTTTTAACGATGAAAAAATCAGCACCAGTATTTAAAAATGAACCCATCTTTATTTTTGATCAACATTATGCAGATTTAACGCTCTTTAGAGAGGATGGTCTATTTTCGGAGTTCGAATTACTTATTTTAGATCGTACAGCTACTGCGTTAGCGCAGCTGTTAATGAGAGAATTTTATATTGAAGAAAAAAGGGACATTGAGGATGCCTCTATTTTAGCGGATTGGATCGATCAAAAACTATCGAAAGAGGAAATTTATAAATTTATCGTAACCCATCATTCTAACTATAAACTTACTAGCGGAGCCATTTTTATTTTAGCAACTCCTAATGCAATTTCTAAGGTGCAGGAGGATATTGTCTATAGTAAGCTCTACTATCGAAACCTTTTTGAGCAAAATGGATTTATAGCATTTTTATTCGAAAGAAAAAGCTATGTCATCTTTATTTTACTCCATAAGAAAGATAGCAAATCGAGTCGCGAAGTATTAAATACGTTAGTTTCTTCCGTTCAGAAAACCGATTTTTATAAAAAACAAATGGCACAAGGTTATCAAATCGCCATTGGCAAAGTCGTTGCAGACGTAGAAGAAATGCCAAAGAGCTATCAAACGGCACTCGAAACATTGTATATTTGCAGTAAAGTACAAACAACATCTTATTTTTACGATGATTTACATCTGTATCACCTCATCTATAAATTACAGATGCAAGTCAATTTACAGGAAGTGATTCAAGACTATTTACAGCCTGTCATTGAATACGACAAAAAATATAACAGTAAGCTATTAGAAACTCTGCAGGTATACTTACAAACGAATGGCTCCAAACAACAAACAGCCAACCAACTGTTCATCGTTCGCCAAACGCTCTACCATCGTTTAAAAAAGCTTGAAAGTCTCTTAGGAGAAAATTTCATGAAGGGCCATAATCGGATTACGCTTGAATTTATGTTGCTTGCTAATTCTTTAATTGAGGAGAAAAATTAATTTCTAGTTGTTAATTGGGTTAGCGGCGTTGGTCGCCGGGTTGGCGGCGTTGGTCGCCGGGTTGGCGGCGTTGGTCGCCGGGTTGGCGGCGTTGGTCGCCTGGTTGGCGGCGTTGGTCGCCGGGTTGGCGGCGTTGGTCGCCGGGTTGGCGGCGTTGGTCGCCGGGTTGGCGGCGTTGGTCGCCTGGTTGGCGGCGTTGGTCGCCGGGTTGGCGGCGTTGTTCGCCGGGTTTGCGGCGTTGTTCGCGGGTTTAGCAGCGTTGGTCGCCGGGTTTGTGGCGTTGGTCGCCGGGTTGGCGGCGTTGGTCGCCGGGTTGGCGGCGTTGGTCGCCTGGTTAGCGGCGTTGTTCACCGGATTGGCGGCGTTGTTCACCGGGTTGGCGGCGTTGTTCGCCGGGTTGGCGGCGTTGTTCACCGGGTTGGCGGCGTTGTTCACCGGGTTGGCGGCGTTGTTCGCGGGTTTAGCGGCGTTGTTCGCGGGTTTATCAGCGATGTTCGCTACTTTATCAGCGATGTTCGCTACTTTATCAGCGATGTTCGCTACTTTATCAGCGATGTTCGCTACTTTATCAGCGATGTTCGCTACTTTATCAGCGATGTTCGCTACTTTATCAGCGA